>NZ_JAJMPA010000001.1:1202939-1503674 GCF_020991475.1 Pedobacter sp. MC2016-14 | reverse complement strand
CTGCTGGAATGATTTTTATATACAGGTATGCCGTAGGTCATGGGTTTAATGAATATACCACTCGAAGTATGGTATTTACGTCACTAATCTCAGCAAATGTGTTTTTGACACTCGTAAACCGATCATTTTATTATTCTATACTCTCCACCCTACGCTATCAAAACAACCTTATTTTATGGATCATTTCCATCACAATCACCCTTACCGGACTATTACTCTACGCAAAACCCATTACTATTTTTTTTGAATTTGAATCTTTGCATTTCTCCAATCTGATGATTAGTGTTTTTACAGGCTTTTTATCAGTTATTTGGTTTGAGCTTTTAAAATTCTATCTCCATCTAAAAAATAAAACAAAATGAAACAATTACTTGTCCTCAGCGATTTCACAGCAAATTCGGCTCATGCTGCACTTATGGCCGTTAGGCTCTGCGAAAAATTAAATATCGATTTATTGTTATACCATTCTGTGCCCTTTGTACCTCTTCTGCCCGACTATAACTATGGCGCATATGCCACAGAAATAACGGAAATACTTTTTAATGAAAGCATTGAAAAATTAAAGAAGGAGGTTAAAATACTTGAGTCCATTAACGGTAAAGACTCAGATTACTTTCCAAAAATCAACTATCAAATTAACGAAGGCAGGCTTGAAAATAATTTAGAAACTTTAGCTGAGAAATGGGACATCAGTTTTGTAGTCATGGGAGGCAGATCAGGAAGGGCGATTGATCATTTGCTTTCGGGAAGTCAAACGGCTGCTGTTTTAAGGGATTTTGATAAACCCATTCTGGTAATCCCGGAGAAAGCTGAGCTAATTGACTTAAAAAAAATAATTTTTGCCACTAACTTTAATGCGTCCGATATCACAGCACTGCTTTTTTTAATAGATATATCTCAATTTTTGGATGTCCAAATAGAAGTTGTACACGTTCCACAATCCGAATATACTTATGCAGAAATTGAAGCAGAAGTGGCCTTCCGGAAATATCTTGACGGACTGCAGCAAAGCAGAGTTTCCTATACACAAATCTATGGCAAGCATGTGGGACAGCGATTGCAGGATTACTGCGAGGAAACCGGCGCAGCAATGTTGGCCATGACCCGTGGCCATCATAACATAATTTCACGTTTATTTGGGCATAGTGAGACAAAAGAGGTTACTACCAACCAGCAGGTATCAGTATTGATATTTCCAACAGCCTTTACAGACAAATAGTAGTTAAACTTAAATTTTCAAATCATGTTAGGAGAACTTAATGAAAATCAAATAGAAGACTTGCTAAAGCAGCAAGCTACAGGAAGACTTGGCTGTCATGCCCATGGAATTACCTATGTTGTACCCATAAACTATGTTTACAGAGACGGTTGCATATACGGTCACTCGGCTATTGGTAAAAAGATACAAATGCTCCGTAATAATCCTGAAGTCTGCTTTCAGGTTGATATTATAGAAAGTTTGGTAAAATGGCAAAGTGTAATCGCCTGGGGAACCTATCAGGAAATTACCAATCGTAAAGAGCTACAAAAGGCCATGCACGAAATTATCAGTCACATTATGCCTTTAATGTCCGATACGGAAGGGCATCCCTCTCATGGTATTACCGAAAGTGAAAGCGATGTTGGTGGTAGTGTAGATTTAATTCTTTATAAAATACCGTTAAATAAAAAAACAGGCCGATTTGAACATCCATAACTTCATCTAATATTTATCACAACACTGTAAATCAATTTTATATAATAAAATTGATTTAGGCAGAAGTTTAAAAAAAACGCTTAATAATTAAAACCGAACAGTAAACCTATGCATCTCTTCCAAAAACCCATACCGAATTTCCCATCCATACCTTTTACAGATTTCTTTTACAATAGAAAGTCCAAGTCCGCTGCCCGGTGTATGTGTTGATGAAGTACTGAATCTTCTAAAAAGTTTCTCAGCATCCAGGGCATGACTTCCTGTATTCGCAACAATTAATTCTGCTCCAGAAATTGAAATAAAAATCTCTGCTTCCCCATCAGTATGCCTCCAGGCATTCATCAGCAAATTGGTGAGCATAATTTCAATTAATATGGCATTTCCGTTTACAAAACAGGCTTTATCAAGTTGACTTAACACCCTCTTTTCACCAAGAAGATCCATCAGCGAATGAAGAATCTCTTTAAGCAGCTCAGAGATATTTAGTGGTTCCTCTTCTAAAAATTGCTGATTTTCAATCTTGGCCAGCAACAACAAATTTTTATTTATGCGTGACACTCGTGAAAGCGCATTGTTCGTTTCCTCAATAATTTGCGATTGCCTGGTGGTGATGGATTCATCCTGAAGCAACAGATCCAGCTTAGATTGAATAATGGCCAATGGCGTTTGGAGCTCATGTGATGCATTCTCCGTAAATTCCTTCTGCTGTCTAAAAGTGGCAACGCTATTGTCAATAAATTTATTGATACTTAAATTCAGCTCTTCAAATTCCAGGACATTGCTTTTTTCAAACTCAATTTCTTTATTCGCTGTTAAATCGAAATCTTTAACCTTTGCCAGGGTCATATAGAATGGCTTCCAGAGTTTTAATGATATCCTTTTATTTAACTTAATAAAACCAACCAATAGAATAATAAAGAACAAGATCGTGATTGCGGTTATGGCTATGATGGTTTCGTAACTCTCTTCCACATTTGATTCTACAGTTAGGCGGTATGCTTTACCATTGATACGGAAATACGTCACCAGCCCCTCAAAACGATCATATCCCTTGTAAGATGCGGACCTATCTTTTCTATAAGTACTATAAGTACTGTCGTTTTTTAGCGTCTTTACTTCCTGAATTTTAGCTGCAGGCTGCAGGCTATTCCAAAGTTTAATTGCAGATTTAAGCATGGCACCATTAGACTGCAAGGATAAAAGATTCTTCTTTGTAGAATCGGCCACAATTTGATTATGTTTATTGATTTCATGTACCCATATCCAGTCAATGATCAAAAAATATACAGGTATACTGCAAAGCAAGACAACTAATGCATAAGTTACAAATGCTTTCAATGGCTTATCCAGTAATTTGCTCATACTTCCCATTTATAGCCGTTACCATATAATGTCTTAAGGTAATTTTCGCAACCTGCCTCTGCAAGTTTCTTTTTGAGGTTTTTAACATGCGCATAAATAAAATCATGGTTGTCCAGCATGTCGGCCAGATCACCAGAAAGGTGTTCTGCCAATGCGCTTTTTGAGATTACTTTGTTCTTGTTGCCAATAAAAAATATCAGCATTTCAAATTCCTTTTTGGTAAGCACAACCGGAGTATTCCTTACAGCAACCGTTTTGGCCAGCAGGTCTACGGTCAGTTCGCCCTGTTGTATGGTGTTAGCATTTGCAAAATTCCTTCTTCTAATTACAGAAAAGATCCTGGCAGAAAGTTCCGATAGGTGGAAAGGTTTTGCTATGTAATCGTCTGCCCCTAGCTTTAAACCGTTTATCCTGTCTTCAAGCGAATTTTTTGCCGAGATGATAATTACCCCGTCCTCTTTTTTCTGCAGCTTCAACTCGTCCAGTATGTCCATCCCGCTGCCCCCTGGAAGCATTAAATCAAGTAAAATGCAATCATACTGATGGGAATGAATTTTTTCAAGGGCCTGCTCGTAATCAATGGCCAACTCACAAAGATAGTTTTGACCAGAGAGGTAACTAACCATTCCATCCGCCAATTCCGGCTCATCTTCTATGATCAAAATTTTCATTACCTAAATTAACTAAATATTTGTTTATCCTCTGTTTTATTTTCTATATCAATAAAGCAGTAGCCTTACCAACAATCAAGTCAAAAAGCACCCCTAAATAAGATGCCAGCGGTTTTGTGCTGATACATTGGAACCATCGAGTATTTTATATCTGCTTTGCCAATCACTAGTTTTTTAAGGTGTGGATACAGCAGATAGGCCAGTTTAGTTGAAGCGATACCAAATCCCGCCCCGGCCACCACATCACTGAACCAATGTTTATTATTGTACATGCGCAATGCACCGGTAGCCGTAGCTACGGTATATCCTGCATATCCTATCCAGGGGGAGACGTCCCGGTATTCCTGGTTTAAAAATTCAGCGGCGGCGAAGGCATTCGCAGTATGTCCCGAAGGAAACGAAAAGTTATCCGCACCATCAGGACGAGCCCTGTCTGCCAATTTTTTTACTGCAAACACAGAGCCCGTCATGATGGCCTCAGATAACAAGAACAACGCCGTTCCATCTGCAACACTATGTTTACTTTTTACACCCAATAGGTTCAAACCATAAAATGCAATTCCGGGACTATATTGCAGATAGTTGTCCAGGTGCATTGCAAAGCGGGGATGATCCTCCTGCAACTCCGCTCTTGTACTATAATCAAGGCTGCGGATGGGATTGTTCCCCAGCGATAGCAAGCCATATCCAATTAAAACCCCCGGAACAATAAATGATTTAAATGCGGGGAGATTTTGACTACGCAAGATCATTGATCCACTTTTAGTAGCGGTATCCGTATTTAAAGGTTTTACCTCCTGTGCAAAAACTACTGCGGGAAGGCATAGTGCTAAAAAAAAACTAAAACGTTTCATAATTGATCCAAAACAATAAAGACAAATGCTTAATAGGATCAAAGAAAAAGGGCAATCTTGTAGAAAATTTGAATTGAGCAGCAGACATGAAATTTGTATTGCTGCTACTGATGCAAACCACCGCTTTTAAAAAGATCATAAGCCGTCTGGTAGTTGGCCATGGCTTGCTGAACCACCATTTTGGATAACTTATCTGGTTTTTCAGTATCCTTCAATTTATCATACAAAAAGGTTTCCACTTTCTGCTGAGGGCCCAGGATAACCAGGCTATCATTTTTAAGATAAGCAAGCTTTTGGTAGGTCCCTAAAATGGCCCTGGGCTCAAATGTTGGCTCAAGTACATTTTTACCGTACAAGTTGCTTTCATAACTCCAGCCCAGGAGGCCAAACAGCGTTGGATAAAGATCAATTTGGGAGCACATCTTCTCCACTCTTGCCTTGTTTTTTTGCGGCAGGTTTAAGACAATGCAGGGAATATGATATTTACTGATCTGGACTTCATTTTTACCCGCACTTTCAGCACAATGGTCGGCAACAATAATAACTACTGTATTTTTATACCATGGTTTCTGCTGAATTTCATGAATAAATTTTCCAATGGCATAGTCTGTATAACATACGGCAGCCTCCCGGCAACCCGGTTTCAAATCAATCTTGCCCTCCGGAAAAGTAAAAGGCCTGTGATTAGAGGTGGTCATCACAAAATCGTAAAAAGGCCTTCCGCTCCGGCTATCTTTGTCGGCTCCCTCTACCACCGCTTCAAACAAATCCCCGTCACTGATGCCCCAGGCATTTTCAAAATGTACCTTAGCGTCAGGGATAAGCGTCCTTTTGGTTAAGTAACTGTCATTGATCTTTAGGTTCCGGCCACGGTCTGTAATGTTAAAGCCATTGCTGCCAAAGTATTCATTCATATTGTCGAAATAACCATCTCCACCATAGTAAAATGATCTGGTATACCCTTCCTTCTCAAATAGATGTCCAACGGTAGTTAGATTCTGATTGTACTGTCGCCTTACAATACTGCTCCCCGGTGTAGGCGGAAGTGACAATGTCAGGGCTTCCATTCCCCTAACGGTACGGGTTCCAGTGGCATACATATTTGTAAACAGTAAGTTTTGGTCAGCTAATGAATCCAATACCGGCATTAAATGCTCCCTGTTACCAAAATGTGCCATAAAATCAGCACTCAAGCTTTCTACAGTAATCATGATCACATTAGGCTTATATAATTTCCCTTTACCTTTAATGCTTCTTCTAATTGACCTTCCTCCCTTAAGAAACTCGCTTTGCGGCTCTTTAAGTTCTGCTCTGATTAACCTATAGGCCTCTCCTTCGGGCAGCAAGGCATAGAAATCATTATAATTCAGTTCGTTGTTTTTAAAAGCAGCAAAGAAGGCGTAAATACCGGCTTTGGAAAGTTCGTTTTGATAACGGTTGGTGCTTGATTCTGCATAAGAATTTGGAAGCATAACTGAGTAAGAAATTGTTGCAAAGAACAAAAGCCCGGAAATCAAAGCCCTGATTTTAAAAGGGGCCGGAGAACTAAAGGATTTTTGAAATATTCCGGTTTTACTAAACAGCCACATCACCAGCAACACCAGCACTATAACACCACCAATAAGTAAGGGTAATGGATAAGACTCATTGATGTTGTTTACAACTTCATAAGTATAAATGAGGTAATCGACCGCAATGAAATTAAACCTGCTCTCAAATTCCTGCCAAAAGGTAAGCTCGGCAAAAAAGGAAAAGAAAGAAATCAGTAAAACGAGAACCAATCCGGAATAGGTTATCAACTTATTGGCAGTGGAATTTATCCAGCTATTCGGCATAAACAGCAGGTACAAATTGTATAAAGAAGTTAAAAACAAAGCCACTCCGATATCATAATCTAACCCCAGGAAAAAGATCCTGAGTATGCCGCTTGCCGTAAAATCAGTTTTTGATAAAGAAAATACTAATAACGCCGTTCTGATCAGGAACGACGTTAAAATAAAAAATATAATAAATGAAACCAGGACGTAATACCTGCCAGTAAAGGTACGCTTGAGCATGTTTAATCTTTGCGCTCAAACGTCGGATTGAATTCTGTAGAAATTTTGAATTGCGCCCCATCAGGTTCTCAAACCATTTAAGGTAAGCCTCCTAAATTCACCACAAACTAATCTATTATACTTCGAGGATTAGTATAGCAAATCAAAAATCATTCCTCCGGGCTACAATCTTAGTTCAACAATAGGTCTGTAATGTTATCAATTAACGAAACCAATAGTTCTACCTTTTTATCGTCTTTATCAAATTGCTTTTGAAATTCATCATACTTACATCCAAAGTAATCATTCAGAAAATCGTGCCCTCTTTTATCATTTACAAAGTCATAACCGCCCTCCATCACTACAATTGCCACCACATACCACAAGTTTATGGTGCATGGCACCAGAAAATAAACGTCCTCCATCGATTCTTCCCCTATTTCCTCCGAAGGCATAAATTCACTGAGCAGTTTACTCGCCAAATCGATAGCTTCATCATCCACATAAGCTGCTTCCCTGTCTACAGCATACAGCAACAACAAAGTTTCCAGATATTCATGCGTAATATAAATAATGTCTAAAAGCATATTTACATGGTCGTCCTCCAGCTCATCCAAAATGTCCAGCTCATCATAAGTGATGTTATGCATAGTAACCGGACTGGTATAAGCCTTTAAATAAGCCAATTCCTTTTTTAAGGCTAAGCTCCAGGCACATGCTGCATAAGTTGCCGTCATCCAGTCTACAAGATTTACAATGGCGTAGTTAATGGTTTTGGTAGTATATTTACAGGTTGGGTTCATCGTATTATTTTAAAAATTCTATAAACAACAAACATTACAATCAGCAATAAAGCCGCAAGCACGTACCATTTCAAATTTGCACTGCGCTTTACCTCCAAAGTCTTATCCAGCTGCTTATCTACAGTAACCCGCTCGGAAGTAGCTTTCAACTCCATTTTTTCTTTAGCCTCTGCGCTACTTTCCATCTTCTGATTCAAAAAGGTATTGGAAAGCTGCGAAGCCCTGCCGCGATAAGTGATTTTTTGTGCCGTCCCTGCAAAACCTTTTTGAGGCGAAAAATCAAAAGAACCAATTGGCCAAATTTCCACTGTAAAGGCCATGTCTGCTGAATCCTGTTTTAAAAACAAGCTTTTTACAGTCTTGCTTTCCTGCCATTTTTTATCAGTTTTACTTTCAGTAGCATATTTCGCAGCGTTCCTCGATTCCGTTTCTGACCTGGTTTTATTTTTCAGGGAACTACAGGCCGCCATCAGGACGATCGTACCATACATCATCAAGCTCCAATATCTTTTCCTCATTTTATCATGTTATCAACTGTCCAATCTGCAATTTTTCTAATGCCTCTTTTATGCCTTGTTCTCCGGTATACGCCATCTCCTTCCCGGCTTCCGGCCGGGTTTGTATTGCCCTCGATCGAAAAAACCCAATCGTTGTGTAGCTTTTCAATCAGGCCACAATGCGCTATCCTCCCCAATGACGAAAAGTAAATGCCAATCACATCTCCGGGCTTTCCTTCTTTTTTACAGCGTTTAGCGGGGAAGAGGTCTGGCGACCAGCCCGTTCGTGGTGCCTCATAACCAGCTTGTTTAAATAGCCAGGTGATCCAGGCCGCACACCAGGGATTTCCTCTTTTTAAAGCTACCGCGCGTAGGTATTCCTCCACACGTTTCCCGTCATTATGGCCAGTCAATTCACGTACGCCAACCTCTTTTTGGGCAATGCTGATCAACAAATTGCGATCAGGCACCCTACGGCTGCCAGCAACAGCAAGGCAAAGGACAAAAAATAGAAGCTTAACTGTACCCATATTTCCATAGTTTTAAAATTTACCACTAAACTTTTCAGTGTCGGTAATCCAAAAGCAGCCCAAAAGCAAGCCAATAACCACCAGCACAATCCCAACAAACCAAAAAAGCAAATTACACTTAGTAAAATACACAGATAAATATTAGGATCTAAACCTCCCGCCATGTCATCATCTCCTAAAACTATTCTTTGTGCCAATGGCCAAATCAATACCAGCAAACCCAAAACCAACCATACTTCCGGCAGCTTCGGCATCCGCCACACCGTCAAAAACGGTCTTTTTAAATTCAATATCTTCATCTCTATAAATTTTAAATTATGTTTAATTGGTACCGGAATCGGCACCATATCGGCTCTTTTTCTAAAGTTGCAACCTATGCGCTATGCCTGGTTCAACATCAAGAAAAAGTAGCGTCTCAGTTGAGGCCTGGCGTTGTCTGCCGAAGGCCTGACAAATGCAGACTCAAATGAGATCGCTACTTTTTCAAACTTAAATCACCGTCACTACACCCAAATACTCACTGTCACTCACGTTCTTCTTATCCGCACTGGCAAAGAAGATGTAACAATGCACTATTTTACCAATAAAGGCAGAAGGCAAGTGAAACTCAAACGACAGGGCGGTTCGTGCTGCCGCATTCAGCCCCACTACAAAGCGCTCCAACTGCTCGTTGTACACAATGAGGGTGGCATTGTCTGTTGGCGCGTCCCCAGAAGCTTCCGGGCTAGCCCAAGTGAATTTCACCACGTGACCAGTCAAGGCCTCTACAGAAGTACCAGTAGATGGGTTCAAAATACCCCGACTAAAGATCGCCATTTCAGGATCAATCGCTAAGTCAGGGTATGAGCCTGTCACTAAATTTTTAAGGTGATAAGACATCGCTTCATTGTAAGCGCTTCTTTTCTGTTTATGGCTCTGGTAACCCAGGCGCATTACCGCAGTCACTTTTCTAACAAAAGACTGCACCAACTTAAACACCATTTGCTGTTCCAGCTGTGAAGGTGTAAAAGGCACATTTGAAGGGTTGTGCAAACCCGTAATCACGTTTTGGCCATTGATTTTCATTCCAATCAATTTGGCGGTTTTGTTCCTGAAACCGTCAAAGGCACCTTTGTCTTGTATACCCAAATAGATAAGGTTGAAGGGTTAAGGCTGGCACCATTACCAGCCCTTGTTCAACACTACAAACATACAGCGCAAAAACATAACTAACTATAGTACAGATCATTATGTCGGTAATTTGTCAGTTTCAGGCTTGTTTCTGTCAGTTTCAGGATCAAATTTGTCAGTTTCAAAAACCGCTTACAAAGAAGATTGAAGATAATACCAGGTATGTCCCTCTTTTTTACGCTTCCATTTTTCTTTATTCGCTTTTTGTTCGCGGTAAAACTTACGTTCTGTCCAAAATTTAGCGGCGATGACTTCTTCTCTATTCAGCCATGCTTGATTAATTAAAGTAATGTCCAGCAAAGGCAGATGCCCTGCTATGGCGGCCATCATCATTTGCAGTTCCTGCTGCATAGCCAGCATTTCATTCAGTTTACTTAGAAATTCATTTTCATTGTTTTGGTTCATTTTAGTTGATTTTATTAGTCTAAAACCAAAATCGGGATTAAAAAAATTCCCACCAATACGTAAAATGTTTAGATGCCCCTACAATACAATTGCGTCCTGATTTAAAACATAAATCATTTCTACCCTATTATGCACATTTAGTTTTTCGTAAATATTTCTGATGTGCGTTCTCAATGTATCATCAGCCACGCCAAGTTGTTTCGCTATTTGTTTATCCGTTTTTCTATGCCCTATGTGCAAGGCAATTTCAGCTTCCCTGGGCGTCAAAGCGTAAATACCCGAATTTCGCTTAAACACAGCCTTATTGATTTCTAAAGAAAGGAATTGCTTTTCTGTTGGACTTCTTCTCGCAGCAAGGTTGTTCAGTTCCGTTGTAATCTTTCTCAGTAGTTTTTCTTTAATCGAGGGGCGATGCTCTTGTGCAGAACAAACATCCATTTGTTCTACAGCATTCTTATGCTGCATTAAACATCTTTCTTTTTCTGTCAAATCAGGGATTTCCTGTACATCGTTGTAGATGTATGCCCAGCAATGCTCTACAAATCCCCTGCAATTGTAATTCATGTAAAACATAGCAAGAGCCAGGTCCATGTTCCAGTTACCAACGTCCAATAAATTTCTTTTTATGGCGGCATCCCCAAAAACAGCTATTAAACTTGTCAACAACTTTTCCCTGTATGCCAGCTCTTCATAACTACAAGAGGCGGCTGAACAAAAGGCGTTCATATCCCGTAAAATCAATTGCTGTAAAGGCTGCTCTATACCCTGCTTAGCCATGCAGCCTGCTAAATATAATACCTGTTGCTGTAACTGACATATATATCTTTTAGCATAAACACGAGGCACCGGTAGCGTGGTGTCAAAATACTTAGATCGGGTAGATTTTATAAATTTATAGACCTGGCCAAGTTCTTCTATCAATACCCTGCAAACCCTAATTATCCTTTTCTCCGGGAGTTTCTCTCCCTGGCTTTCCAAATAGCATTCAATTTTATCCAGAAGCAGCCTGGCAACCTGCTGATGGGTGTGGGTATGTTCCTTCATTTGCAAATTAGAGGAACTTACACTTGCCATATGGGCCAGCGCATCATTAACGCGGGCACATTCATTGACAATTAAGTCGTGGTATTGGGTAACAGATTTTTTTTCGAAAAAAGCATCAGCTTGTTCTGGGGTCACTTTCAACAAATCACAAACTAAATGCCGGGAAATCCGGAGTTCGCAAGTAGTTTTTTCGGGCATGAATTATGAGTTAAGTCAATTTTTTGGGATTAAATATAGTCGTAAAAATTCTTTTAAGGAAATTTAGGAGTAAGATAAAGCTAATCACGATACCATAAAAGCTGATCGTATTCATCAGATTTGGAAGCACCGACCATAGAATAGAAATAATTGGAGGGGAAATTTAAAACACCAAACCACTTCTATCGAAACCCAGCAATTGCTTGATTTTATTAGCTTATTGTTTGAATAGCTTAATATTATAATCAAAATTAGTGCGACTTTTACTATATTCAACCATCTGGTATAATTGTAAAGTGAAAAAAATTAAAGGTGAAAAATTCAAAGACGTCGAAACCGTACTCTCAGCAGGATATTTTTGGAAACAGACTGCCTAATGTGGGAAGCCAGTTTAACATTTATGAATGTGACGATTTCAGGGCTAAGCCTGTCCCGTATAACAGAAGAGATTTTTATAAAATCACTCTTTTGTTTGGCAGCAGTAAATTGGAATACGCAAACAAAGCCATTATGATCGATAAACCTGCACTCCTTTTCACCACTCCACTTATTCCATATTCATGGGAGCCTATCTCAGAAGAGCAGAAAGGATACTTTGTGCTGTTCACGGAAGATTTCCTGCAGGTTACCAATTCAGACCATGCGCTAGAGCATTCACCTCTTTTTCGACTAGGGGCAGATCCGGTGTATTATATTGATCCTGATCAGGTGCATTATATTCTACAAATATTTAAGAACATGCATAAGGAATTTCATTCCGAATACGTCCACAAATATGACTTGCTGCGCAATCACTTAAACGTACTGATGCACGAGGCGCTGAAAATGCAGCCAATGACCGACCACTTCGAACCACACAATGCTTCTATGAGGATTGCTTCACTTTTCATGGAACTTTTAGACCGGCAATTCCCCGTGGATATGCAAAGGCCACTGGAACTTAGGAGCCCAAATCAATATGCCGACAGACTTTCCGTTCACGTAAATCATTTGAACCGTGCGGTTCGTGAGTCGACCGGAAAAACAACCACAGAACATTTGAACGAGCGCATCATAGGTGAAGCAAAAGCTTTGATCATGAACACAGACTGGAATGTTTCCGAAATTTCCCACAGCCTGGGCTATGAATACCCTACTTATTTTAACAACTTCTTTAAAAAACAAACTGGCAAAACGCCTACTGCGTTACGAGGGGAAATTGCGTAATGCTGTAAGCGACGTTGGCCAACAAGGCATGATTTATATACCTTAACAAAAATCGAAGTATCGCTCAAATACAACAACATACTGTTTGAATACATTAACAATATGTTTGAAAGTCTTTAACATTGCGCCCCGTTTCTACCATAATTTTGTATTGCAATTAATTACTTACGCAATACAGATTAACATGGAAAATCAAAAAAATAAACCCACATCATCTGGTATTAAAAATCCTGATGTAAGCCGGCGGGCCTTCGTGACTAAAACATTCCTGGCAGGTGCCGCACTAACAATTGCCCCCCTGGCCTTTGTTCATGCTGGAGAACCTATTGCTAATCTCAAAAATCAAGCTAACAACTTCGTTTACAACAGAAACGATGAAACAAAAACTGTACTCATTATCAATACCCACCTTACTTATCCTGGCTGGTCTGAAGGAAAACTTAATAAATCATTTGTTGACCTGGCTAGAAAATTTTTTATTGAACAGGGATACAAGGTCATTGAGACTAAAGTAGAAGCAGGTTATGATGCAGCTGAAGAAGTTGAAAAGCATTTACAGGCAGACCTGGTTATTTTGCAAACACCGGTCAATTGGATCAGTACACCATGGATCTATAAAAAATATGTTGACGAGGTTTTTAATAGCGGCCTTCAAAGCAAAAAGTTACTTTCTGGAGATGGACGTGTTGCCGGCGACCCCAGCAAACAATACGGTACAGGCGGAAACATGAAAGGAAAAAAGTTTATGATATGTGCAACCTGGAACGCAGCAGAAAAAGATTTCAATGATCCTTCACAATACCTCTACCAGGGTAAGGGTCCGGCAGATGTATTTTACAACATCACAACCAATTACCGGTTTTCAGGGTACGAAATTCTGGAAGGTTACAATTGTTTCGACATCTTTCACAACACGCAGATCAAGGAAGATTTGGAAAAATACCCTGCGCACCTAAAGAAAATCATCAAATAAACTGATAAATACCACACACCAGCGTTAATGAACGAGGTGAATGAGAAATTTATAGCAACATTAATAAAAATGGAAAACAATAAAAAAGTCCTCTTAATCAATACACATCTTAAGTATCCCAATTGGTCAGAAGGCACACTAAATGATGCATTTCATCAAATTGCGAAGGACTTCTTCACTAACAAGGGGTACCATGTGCTCGAAACTAAGGTAGAGGAGGGATACAAGGCAGAAGAGGAAGTAGAAAAACATTTACAAGCAGAGATTATCATATTGCAGACACCAATTAATTGGTTTGGCGCACCCTGGATCTATAAAAAATATGTAGACGAAGTATTTAACAGTGGGCTACAAAGCAAAAAATTCCTCACAGACGACGGAAGGACCAAATCCGATCCATCGCGGCAATACGGAACCGGTGGCCATTTACAAGGCAAAAAGTTCATGGTATGCGCAACATGGAATGCTCCTGAAGCCGCATTTGCTGATGCCTCCCAGATCTTATTCCGTGGCCTTAGCACAGCTGACTTTTTTGTTCAGATTACCAGCAATTATCGTTTTTGCGGAGTGGAAGTTGTTACAGACTATAACAGTTTCGACATTTTTAAGAATGGCGACCCTGACAAAGATCTAAAAAACTATCCTATACACTTGAGCAATGTATTCCTGAACCACCCATAATTTGGCAGCAGTTTACACTGCCGCCAAATCTAAATAAGGAATTAATACTACTTAAGTATCTCTGCCAGTTTCGCTTGCAGATCTTCACCTCGTAAATCTTTTCCGATAATTTTTCCTGTTGGGTCTAGCAGAAAGTTGGCAGGAATAGCCTTTACATGATAAAGCTGGGCAACGTAGCTCCCCCAACCACGAAGATCAGAAACATGCGCCCAGGCCAAGCCATCTTTTGCTATGGCATTTACCCAATTCTTTTTGCCATCTTCCCCACCATCCAGAGATACACCAAGTACGGTAAATTTCTTGTCTTTGAACTTTTCAAAAGCTTTAACCACATTGGGGTTTTCCTGCCTGCATGGAACACACCAGCTGGCCCAAAAATCGATCAGCACATATTTACCTTTAAAAGAAGCCAGACTCACATCTTCCCCTTTTACATTCTTTAAGGTGAAATCAGGAGCCTGATCTCCTATAGCAAACGCCCTGGCCTTACCGATTAAAGACATAAAAGACTGCCCCGCTTTGGAAGCTTTAAGTTCAGGATTTAAGCTACTAAACAATGTATTGGCCTTTTCCGCATCCCTTTCCTTTGTAAATAAGCCACGTAAAACATCCAGGCTGACCAGTGACTTTGGATGATTTTTTATAAACATTTCCTCAGTCGTATTTTTTGAGGCCATCATGCTCAGCATTTCTTGCTGATCCTTATTTAATGGCGTACCACCAATTTTCCCCTTCAACATCGAACCATCCGGAGAAGAAAAAGATATTGTGCCCTCTTCTAAATAAACACCGATCTGATCAGCACTTGGCCTGGAAAACAACCGTTCTCCGTTTCGGGCAACCATCATATATCCTTTCATCGGTACAGATACCTTACCTTTGATGCTGAACTTACCATTAGCCTGCACAGTAGCAGAGTCAAATTGCATCTTCCCGGATTCCTGATAAACCACATAAGCCGTAGCAGGCAATTTCACGTTACCCATTGTGCCATTAATGGTGTATTGTTGTTGAGCTAAAGCCGCAAAAGGTAATGCAGCCAGCAGCATGATCATTGCATTTTTCATCATCATCTTTAGTTTTTAGTCACTAATAATTCCTTAAGTTTTTTGTCCAGCAGTATGCCCCTTAAATCCCTGGCCACAATATTTCCATTCGGGTCAATCAATAAAGAACTTGGAATACCTTTCAATCCGTAATAAACCGGTAATTCTCCCTTCCAGGCTTTTAAATCGCACACTTGTGCCCAGGGCATTTTCATATCTACTATAGCTTCTTTCCACCTGGCATCACTATCATCCAATGAAATACTCAACACTTTGAAATTATAGTTTTTGTACTCGTTATAGGCCCTGATGATATTAGGGATTTCGGTACGGCAGGGTGCGCACCAACTGGCCCAGAAATCAATCAATACATACTTACCCTTAAAATCCGAAAGACTTATAGGCTTACCTTTGTCGTCGTTTTGCGTAAAAGCCAACATCTTTTCACCTATAGCACTGCGCTTCAGAATCAGCAGCCGTTCAGCAATACGTTTACCTTCTGAAGTTGATTTCATCTTTTTACTCAACAGTTCAAACATCCTGTTTACCTCTTCAAAGGTGCCCAATCTTGAATATTCACTAACTAAGCTTAAACTGAACGCACTTTGCCTGTGACTGGCAACATGACTACAGGCCAGCTCATATTTTCTCCTGATGAGGTCAGCAACTTTCGCTTCTAACTCCAATTCAGCAGCTCCTTCTAACTTACCATATTTTGGGAAAAGTGGTTTTTCTTCTTCCGCCAAAGGTTTCAATAGTTGTGCGTAGACCAAGGCCTCATCATTTGTTTTAGAACCTGTAACCCTAAGCGTTTCCAGAGAATCCCTGCTCCCGGTTATGGTCATCCTGCCTGGCTCTACAAAGATCCAGGTGGCCCTTCCCGGAAAAATCATCATGACCTTCTGCGCTTCAGTTACCGGTGCTTCCCAGATAAATTTCCCTTCCTTAACTTTTACAGTAACAGTTTTGGAAACTTCCCCTTCATAGTATTGGATAATTACCTGCGAATTGCCGAGTTTCTTTAGATCCCCGCTAACATGGACCTGGCCAAAAGAAACGCCTGTAAAGCAAATCAATGAAATTAGTACCAAAGCTAAAAAATGTCTCATATACGTTTGTGTTTAAAATAATTGTCAGTACCTTATTGAAGCTGGATTAAACTGCGAATTGACCGCACGGGTATAGTTGTTTTTATGACCATCTGTAAATTACCCTGTGGTTGGTTTTGGGCATAAATAGAATGCGTGGTAGATACCATTCCAACCATATTTCCCCGGTCGTCCAGGATAGGTCCTCCGCTAGAACCCTTTGCATAGTCAGCCGTAATTTCCATCCGGTCGCCCATCGGCCCTATTTTATGATCAGCAGTATTCCGTGCCACAACACCTTTGCTGTAATAATATAGATAATTCTCGGGATTGGTAATCGTATGAACACTTTCACCTACCTCAAGATCCGATCCCAGGGGAATGGGTTTTAATTCATCATTTCCCGTGTTTATTTTAAATACGGCAGCATCAGCATTTTGATTGTAGGCCAAAATCTTTTCAATCGGATAAATATCACCTTTTAAATTCACCACAAAAGTAAGACTGTCAGCAGGTGGCAAATTTGCCTTAAAGCTGATAAAATTCATAAAAACATGCCAGTTAGACACACATACGCCATCTGCAGTGATAGCCGTAGCGGTAGCATATAGCTGAATTCTTTCTGGTTTCCCTTCCTCAGCCTTGAAATATTTACAAATCATTAATACCCCGTCTTTTCTGGCTTTAAAAAGCTGTGACCCTTTAAGCTCTTTTTTACCAGGCTTCGGCAATGATTTTATAGCAGCCTTCGAATCAGGGGCTAGAGCGAGTGTTTGGTTCCTCAATTCTGCAGATCCAACAAAAGCTTTTTCTGATTGCGTTTTCTTGAGATTTATCAACACACGATCAAGCAGTTCGTTGTAATCAACATAAGTATCCTCCTTCACCGTTTGTGCAGAAACGGCGAATTGTAAAGAAAAGAGCACTGCCAGAAGCAGATAAACGTATTTCATCATCCCTTATTTAAGTATAGCGGCAAGTTTTGCATTAAGCTCGTCGCCACGTAAATTCTTTCCGATAATTTTTCCGGTCGGATCCAACAGAAAGTTAGTCGGCACTGCATTAACATGATAGAGTTGCGCGGCAACGTTCCCCCAGCCTTTCAAATCACAAACTTGTTCCCAGGTAAGGCCATCTTTTGCAATCGCATCCATCCAGTTCTTTTTACCATTTTCTCCGCTATCTAATGAAACACCGAGGATAGTAAACTTGCTGGCTTTATATTTTTCGTATGCCTTAACTACAGTTGGGTTCTCTTGCCTGCAGGGACCGCACCAGCTCGCCCAAAAATCAAGGAGTACATATTTTCCTTTAAAGGAGGCTAAACTTACATCCTCGCCTTTTACATTCTTCATCACAAAATCCGGCCCAATATTCCCTATCATTAAAGCACCTGCCTTTTCTATTGCAGACAAGTAAGATTTACCCTCTTTAGAATCCTTAAGTTCAGCACTTAAACCATTAAATAAACTCTTGGCCTTTTCAGAGTCCTGCTCTGGATTAAAAGACATTCGTAACAAACCAAGACTAACTATAGAACCGGTATGGCTTCTAATAAACTGTTCCTGAATCCCTTTCTGAGAAGCAGCAACACTTTCGTACAATTTCTGAATCTTTGCCTTTTCTTCAACATGACCTTCGGCTTTCTTTGAGGCAAGCTCAAGTTCCTTTCCTCTTTTGGTAAAAGGTGCTAGCATATCCCTCAGTTCCTGCTGATCGTTATTCAGGGGAGTCCCTCCAATCTTTGCTTTGAACATTGAATCTGGAGTTGCAAATTCAATTGTCCCCTTCTCAAGGTAAATGCCAATCTGATCAGGTGCCGGCTTTGAAAATAATTTCTCGCCGCTTTGGGCAACCATTACAAATGCTTTAGTAGGCACCTTAACAGTGCCTTTAATATTAAACCGGCCATCATGTTGTACTGTGGCAGAATCATAGTGCATCTTTGCAGATTGCTGATAAACTACATAGGCTGTGGCCGGAAGTTTCACGTTACCGATGCTTCCGCTAATGGTAAATTCTTGTTGTGCCAGGGCCGCAAAAGGAAGTCCTGCAATTATTGTAAAAATAATTTTTTTCATTGTATTTGGTTTAACTAAGCATTCTTATAAAAGTATCGCCTCAAGTTTGGCTTCAAGTTCCTTACCGTATAAGTTTTTGCCTATAATGTTTCCTGTAGGATCTAACAAAAAATTTGCAGGGATCGCTTCAATATGGTAAAGCCTTGCAGCATAATTATCCCAACCTCTTAGGTCAGATACTTGTTCCCAAACCAGGCCATCTTTATTAATCGCTTCCATCCATTTTTCTTTTGCATCATCACCTGTATCTAATGAGACACCAAGGATAGTAAAGTTTTTAGCTTTATATTTTTCATATGCTTTTACCACATTCGGATTTTCTCTCCTGCAAGGGCCACACCAGCTGGCCCAAAAATCAACCAGAACATATCTGCCCCTGAACGAAGTCAGGCTGACATCCTCATCTTTGGTATTTTTCAGCGTAAAATCAGGTGCAATATGCCCAACAGTCAAAGCGTTCGCCTTATCGATCAAGCCCGAATAAATTTTTCCTTCTGCAGTAGCACGAAGCGTTGGACTTAGACTATTAAACAAAGCCGCTGCTTTTTCAGAATCCTGATCTGGATTGAAGGAAGATTGTAGTAGGTTAATACTTACCAAAGAAGTAGAATGACTCTTGATAAAGTCTTCCTGAACCTTTATCCGGGATTTTCGCATAGTCTGAAATTGATCTTCCAGCCGCAACTGTTCCTCCATATTGCCTTGCGCTTTTTTAAAATCCGCAAATAATTGCAGCTCTGTTTTCTTAAAAGGAGCTAATAATGAGACCAATTCCTGCTGAATCTTGTTTAAAGGTGTACCATCCAATTTTGCCCTGAACAACGAATCGGGTGTAGATATTATGGTGTTTCCGCTTTCAAGATAAACATCCATTTTGTCCTGAGAAGGCCCTGTATTTACATGTTTACCATTTTGTCCAAGCATAACCACTGCTTTCATCGGCCTGGACACAGTGCCTTTTAGCACAAATTTTCCGTTTGGCTGCACCACCGCGGAGTCAAACTGCATTTTATCATTCTCCTTATAAGCAACAAAAGCGATAGCCGGTAACTTTACATTTGCAACTGTACCGTTAATGGTGTATTGTTGTTGCGCCGCAGCAAAACAAGGTATTGTCGCCATCAATGCAATTATTGCTTTTTTCATATTCATCATGATCTGTTTCTATTTGTATGTATCAGTAAAAATGCCTCCCTATGCAAGAATATAAGCAGGCATATGTTATTACAAAATGTCCTTCAATTGCTCTGTAAGCGCATCGCCATCTATGTCGCGTGCAATGATTTTACCTGTAGGGTCAATTAAAAAATTAGCGGGGATGGCATTGACTTTATAAAGCCGGGCCACCGCACTCTGCCAGGCTTGCAATTCAGAAACCTGCTCCCATTTCAGGCCATCTTTAGCAATCGCTTCCATCCATTGTTTTTTACCATCCTTCCCTCCATCAAGAGATACGCCCAAAATGGTAAAGTTCTTGTCCTTAAAAGTTTCAAAACATGCCACCAAACCAGGATTTAGTTTTCGGCAGGGAATGCACCAGCTTGCCCAAAAGTCTACAAGGACATATTTCCCTCTGTAGGAAGCCAGTGAAATGTTCTCGTCCCTGGTATTTTTCAATGTGAAGTCTGGGGCCAGGCTACCTAATTCAATAGATTTGGCTTCTGTAAGCGCATCCTTGTAAACCAGCCCATTTTTAGAATTCTGTAATTCTGCGGTTAAACTAGCAAAAAGGCTCCGCGCGTTAACCATATCCTTTATAGGATCAACTGCTGTAAGCAGCAGGTTCAAGCTCACTAAGGAATTAGAATGGCTTTTAACAAAAAAAACAATCGCTTCCTTGTTCTTCTTTTCCAGCGCTAAATATTCAGTTTTGATTTTTGTCTGCTCACTTGGATTGCCCTTAGCATTGTCATAATCAGCTACCATTAATTTAGTTGAGACTTTAAAAGGCTCCAAAAGATTGACAAGCTGCTGCTGCTCATCATTAAGTTTCGTCCCTCCTACAGTAGCATGCGTCAATGAATCTGTCCCCTTAACGGTTACCGTTCCATTTTCAAGGTAAACCGCTACCTTATCCTGCCCATCCAGACTTTTAATTGGTGCACCAGTGGGGCTCAACAATACATAGGCCTTCATCTGCTCCGCCTGGGTACCTTTAAAAGTAAATGTTTTACCAACCAAAGTTGCCGAATCCTGTCTGATCTCCTTATTTAGCATATAATTTAGATAGGCTTTAGCTTGTGGACTAACGTTTTTCAGGTAGACTTTAATTGTATAATTTTGCTGTGCTATCCCTAAAAATGGCAATGCTGCCAGCATACACGTTATAATTTTTTTCATGCTTTCATCGTGTTCTATTTGTATTTAAAAAGATAAAATCTGTCAGGATCCTACCAGCCTCCAACTTCATAAAATCCAGGTCATCCGTTTTAGTCCGGATTTCCCCTGCCTTTAAAACTGGCAGTCCAATGGCCGTCCGAAGTTTGTTGCTTTGCGCTAATGTTGCCGCAGCATTCTGATCACGCATCAATTTAAATTCCTTCACATTTAGTGGCACAGTGGTTATAAATTCGTGTTCCTGGTAAAAGCCGATCATCTCACCATACGCCTTGTAAGCCTGGCTTCGCTGGTTACGTGTCTTATACATATTGGTTAGTACAGGCATAATCATATCCAATGAACCCAATTTAACATATTCACTTTTTCTGATGGTATCCCAGGGCAGGGCTGATGGTTCATTGTCTTCACCATATTTTGAAGTTGCAATAAATGACTGCATTTCTATATCCGGACTAACGCCCTTATGTTGGGTTGAACTACCGGTAATGCGGTAGAACTTGCCCGTTGTAACATTAAGCTGGCCAAGTTTGTCCTGTGTTTTTGCCACACCGGGAGCACTAACCCGTAATCCTGTTAATCCCGGTAAATCACGGTCCAGGTTTACCTGCGCCTGCACAGTGCCTTTACCATACGTTTGCGAACCTAAAATAAGCCCACGTCCATAATCTTGTATTGCAGCCGCAAAAATCTCCGATGCCGATGCGCTCCTTCGGTCTACCAACACCGCCAAAGGGCCATTGTAATAAACTGAAGTGTCTCTGTCTTCATAAACCTGAATTTTCTGGCTCAAATCCTTTACCTGTACCACCGGGCCTGAATGGATAAAAAGTCCTGTCAGGGAAATCACTTCATTCAATGATCCGCCGCCATTGCCGCGCAAGTCTATCATAATTCCGTCCACCATTTTCTGTTTTAAAGTATCCAATAATAGCTTTACATCTCTTGTAGTGCTTTTATAATTACTTTCCCTCCTTTGCGCAGCGGCATAATCCATATAAAAACCTGGTATACTGATCACGCCAATTTTAAGGTCCCTGCCATTTACTTTATAGCTGCGGACCTCTTGCTTAGCCGACTGGTCTTCTAATATGATCTTATCTCTCAGCACCTCAACAATCTGCGCTGCATCAGCAGTGGTTTTCCCTTTCGCCAGCAGCTTCAACTTTACAGTGGTTCCTTTAGGCCCGCGGATCAAGGCAATCGCATCATCTAATCTCCATCCAAAAATGTCCTGGAATTCACCATCCTTTCCCTGTGCAATCGCAAGTATCCGATCGTCAGGATTGATCATCCTTGTTTTATAAGCTGGCCCACCCGCAGTAATGGTCTTAATGGTTACAAATTCATTCTCCAATGCCAGTGCTGCACCAATTCCCTCTAAAGCCCTGGATGCCTCAATACTAAATTGAGCACTGTTAAAGGGTGTAAAATAGGCCACATGCGGATCAACAGAGGCGGTAAAGGCAGTCATAAATAACTGGAAAACATCCTGGCTTGAGGTTCTAGCAGATTGATTTAAGAGGGCTTGGTATCTTTTTCTAAGGATTTCTTTATTCTTCAGCAAATCCGGTTTCGCCAGCTGAAGCTCCAACAGGTCATATTTAACCCGCTGGCGCCAAAGCTTGTCCATTTCAGCCTGTGTCCGTATAAAAGGCAGTTTCCTGTGGTCAGGTGTATAAATCTCCCTCACACTAAAATTGAAATTGTTCAACAATTGTTTTATGGCATACTGAAACCTTTCTTCATACCGTATCTTATAAGTATTGTACATCGCAAATGCAGCACTGAGATTACCATCCCTAAGGTCTTCATCAAAATGGGTTTTGTACGGAATGAAACCGGCAACATCACTTGCCATCAGATAACTCCGATTCTGATCCATGCCTTTCAGGTATCTTTCAAAAACCAACACAGATAAAGAGTCATCCAATGCAACTTTTTTATAGTTATCGGTGCCTAGCATTTTCACCACCAATCTGCAAGCGGCCTGTTCACTCTCCGTTGGATGGAGCTCAGCCGTTTTATCATTCGGCTTACTAACTGCCCGCGCTGGAACATACACCACAGTAGCAAAAGCAACAGCGGTCATCAGGGCTTTTATTTGGGAAACTAATGTCATATGTTATATGCCCTTTAATTTATTGAGTTGTACTTCCAACTGGGGATCCTGAGGCTTAACTAATCTCAAATCAACAATACGGCTCTGTTTGTCCAGCAAAATATACCTTGGAATTCCTCTGACATCAAATCTGTAGTTAAATACCAGATCTTTCAATATCCATTGGTGTCCTTTCATCTTTGCCCCTTGCATGGCACCTTTCCATCTAAAATCATAGGTATCGGTTGAAATGCCGACAAAGGTGATCGCCTTGCCCTTCATTTTTTCTTCCAGGGCGGCCAGATAAGGCTGCTGCGCCCGACACGGGGCACACCAGGATGCCCATACATCAATAAAAACATATTTGCCTTTTAAATCGGTCAGACGGACATCCTTTCCACTGGTATCCCTAAAAACAAGATCATCCGGACATTTGTCACCTACCTTTAGCAAACTGCTGTCTCTTCTATTTTCAACTGCATGCGATACATTTGAAACAACCGGCTGCGCACAGCTGCCAAGCCAAAATGCTCCGGCGATCATACACCCAGTTAACAGATTAGTTGTCATCATCATTTTATTTATCGTAACTATTGAACCAAAATCCTCACCAATACCTTAGCCGTATCTGCTGCCAAAGGCGCTACACCATAATCGGAACCAGTGTGTTGTATCAGCTTAAGCCCCATAAAATTATACGAACCACTTACGAGCAGCGCTTTATTAGGATACGAGACCACCAAACTATCCCTACTCAACATAGAGGTTACAGGAACCTTAACCAGGTTTTTTGTTAATGCGTAAACCTGTCGTGACATTCGCACACCAAAATATCTATTGGCAGTCATTATCGCATCAACTTCTGCGTCCGTCATCAGCGCTGCCTCAACATCCGTTTCATGAACAGGGAAAATCGTATTTAAGCTCACGCGGAATTTCAATTGATCCGGGCAAGTATTGGTACAAAATACATTCATCATCCCTCCCGGAACTACACCAATGGTCATATAAGGAAAGCGCGAAATACCCTGAATGCGGGCATTGAGTTGCGCAATTGTAAAGAAGTATTTTATATAAACTACCTCAGAGCTTAGCTTAGCATTTCCTTTGGTGGATAAACGTACCGGAACCAGGTAAACGGTCCTGTCCACCAATACAGTACCATTTACTAAGGTAACATGCAGGGAATCCTTTAACTGGCTTTCGCCCGCAGCAACAGGAAATTTACCATTGTTTGATACCGTAAAAGCACCCACAGGGACAACGGGATTGCGCTCGTTATGCAAACTATTGTAGGTAGCAACCAGCGAAGGATCTATCGTTGCGGTTACAGTATCCTGCGAACCGGCAGACTGACTTAACATAATGGGCATTCCCATGAAATTCCGGTCCAAACTGTATCCATTACCATTCAGGTAAACCAGGTTGCCGGTTTGAACGAAAGATGTAGTGCCGCCACCATTTAACGACAGTAAATCACGGTCCAGCTGCTTCTCTTTTGAACAAGAGCAGACAAACAATACCAAAAGGCTAAAAAGAATATTTTTGTGCAAACCTGCCGCAATAGCATTGCCGGTTAACAGGTTTTTATCATACCAGTTGTTTACTGCTGATCTCATAATACTTTATTTATAATTATAATTGACTACCTCGGATTTTGAACAATATTGGGATTGGCTGCCAGCACAGCGCTTGAAAAAGGTACTAAATAGCGAGGTGAACCTACAGGCAGGGTGGCAAGGGTTGCCCCTGCAGCATTTAACCTCACCAGAACCTTGCTACGTGAGGGTTCCTTATTTAATCGCTTCAGGTCAAACAAACGCAGTCCACCTTTAAAACACAATTCCCTTCTTCGCTCTCCAAGTACATAACTCAGGATATTCGATGCCGTATAGTTACGTGAAGTAGTTGAAAAACCACTAATTCTGTTGGTCCTGATTTGGTTGATTAGCAATCCAGCTGCCTGAAAGTTGCCACTGCGGGCTAAACATTCAGCTTTGATCAACATCATCTCCGGAACACTGATACTGGCATCAAATGCCATAACCTGTGGGTTCTGTGTATTCCCATTATAATTCCTGGTCGAATACCTTCCGGCACTAAACCTGGTGTTGAAACGCCGGTCTGCAGTTAAAGTACCGCCCAGACTATCCAGTAATGACTGTCCAATAATAAAGGTGGTGGCAAATGAGGAAACAAAACCTACATCAGTACTGATCCTGCCCAGTAAAACTTCCGGATTTAGGCTGAGGTCCTGGATCTGAACCGGGAAGAAAGTCTGGGTGGTCAAATTCAATAACCTGCTTTCCAGGATCAGTGAAGAATCTGCGTAAAGCAAAGCGTTTGTATAGTCATTGCGATACAAATATGCCCTGGCCAGCAAGCCATAACCTGCCGCCTTACCCGGATGGATCACATCTCTTCCTTTTGCAGGCAGAGCAGTATTAGCCACTGCCCTCTTTAAATCACCGATGATATTCTGATAAATATCTTCCACCCTGGCCCTTTCGGGACTTGCATATGAGTCGGGAGTAAGTACCAGCGGTACCCCAAGATCAGTAGCCGCGGTATTGGCATCGTAAGCAGGCCCGTAGGCATTTACCAATTGCAAGTAATAGGAGGCCCGGTTAATCAATGCCTGTGAGATGACTGTATTTTTTGCTTCAAGGGTATTCTGCCCATCAATAACCGCACTTTCTACACGGCTCAGGATCACATTCATTTGCAAAATCCTGGAATACGTATAATTGTACATCACGTCCAGTTGCGCGGGATACCACATCTCCGGCCCCCACAAATAGGTACGGCGGTAAAAGTTCTCCGCTACCAACAGTTGTGGAGCCGAGAAATCCACATCATCCGTCATAAGGTCCAGTGTAAAAAACTGGCTCCTGCTTAGGGAATCACTGTTCAAAACCTCCTGAAAATCTCTGATGGTAGTTGGGTTCACTGTTTGACTTGAAGGGAGCACATCCAGAAACTTTTTGCAGGAAATAAAGCTGCTTGTCACGATCAACATCAGTAAACCATAGGTAATATTTTTCATGCTATTGGTATTAAAAATTGACATTTATATTTAGTGAATATTGTTTTGGGATGGGTAAACCTAAAACACCCCTTCCGTCTACAACCGTAGGATCTATGTGATACTTGTTCATGTTCCAGGAAGTCAGGTTTTGGCCCGAGAGCGCAATGGTACAACCTTCTATGCCCAACCTTTTTACAAGGGTAGCTGGCAGGTTACAACCTATCATCAGTTCCTGCAGGCGCATGCTGTTTGCTGAAAGAATACTGTTCGTTCCATTTTGGGTAACTAAAGATCTGAAACCTAAATTACTACCATTACCTCCATCCATTCGCGGCACATCGGTGAAGTTTTCATCTCCAGGTTTACGCCATCTGTCTTTGATTAAGATGCTGGTTTCTGCAGCACCATTGGTAGGGTATGGAATATAGGTACGCATCACCGCACCAAAGTTAAACGTGATGGCTGTACGCATAAAGAAAGCTTTATACCTTAAATCATGGATAAAACCACCCGTCCAGGGTGCCCTGGCTTTTCCACTGTATACCATTGCACCAGCCACTGTGGCGGTATCCAGGACTGCTGTAGCCACGCCATTGGCGTTATAAATCTGCGGATTACCCTGGTTATTTAAGCCCGCCCAGTTCACACTCCAGATATTGGAGATGTCATAACCACTTCTGTACATTGTTGTAAATCCTGAAGATCCGTCGAAAACCGGATCTGGCACATTTTTGGCAATATTTTCATTGTAAGCTCCGTTCAGCGTAACCTGGTACGTTACATCCTTTGTATTTACTACCCTCACCCTAAAAAAAGCTTCCACACCTTTATTTGAAATTGTACTGTAGGTTGTCCTGCTGTTTAAGCCGGTAGATGGGTCTACAAGGGATGGTGTATTGTTATTAAGACCAGAGGTAATGCGGTTATAATAACGGAGGTCTATGGTATAAGTATCATTAACCATGGCCATTGTGGTATACAGTTCGTAACTTTTATTTCTTGGGGGTAGTAGCGAATAATTGCTGTTAACGGCCTGACTGTAGGAGCCATTTGATGCGACATTCGTGTTCATCACAATATTTAGGCCCTGATATGAACTGATGTCGTCCATTTTAAAACCAACATTGAACAGGTTGATCGATTTTGAACGAAAATACCTTTCGTGTGCAATGTCATATGTAAATCCACCATTCAACTGGGATTGACCCTCAGGAGACCTTGAATAGTTCAACTGCATGCGCAATAACGATTTACGCAACAAAGCGTTCAACCCGGCAGATAAATAACGTACGGTTACGATATTTGCGCCCGCAGCACTCAACGCACTCGGTGTTGTACTAAGTGTTTGCAGATTGCCGTTCCTGCGTTGGGTGTTGTAAGCAACATTAGCAGTTAAAGCACTATCCAGCAAACCAAAAGTCAGTTTTTGATAAATTGTAGTAGAAGACTGTCCTTGCTGTTGCAGGGGCTGAGCGCCATTGATCCAGATCGCATAGTTACCCCATACAGGCTGCTGGCTCCTGGTGTTGTTATAAACCGCAGGTGCATCGGGCATCTTTACACGGCTTAAACCTACAGAAAGCGATACATTTTTTACATATCTGGTGATTTTTTTAAAGATCAAACCTGTAACATCAGCAGTCTGGTTGGTTAATTGCGAGTAGTCTGCCGTTGGGCTTGCCAGCGAATTTAAAATAGTATTATAAGTTCCACTAATAGTTAAGCGGTCTGTAAACTTGTATATCAGCCCTGCGTTTCCATTAAGGTTGCGGCTCTGTGTAGTGTCGCCATTCAATGGTATAGTTAGGTTGTATGGATACACGGTTGGCGAGGAAACCGCTGACAAAAGTGAATAATAGTTTTGTATCGGCCCTCTATTATTTGGGGTAGGTAAAAATATTGGGCTTCCAACCCCAGTTTCCTCATTGTAGCCATAAATAGTGGCGTTATTTGGCCGTGAATTATCCAAACTCGATGCTGCCCCTCCCACAGTCATACTGATTTGATGTTTACCAAATTTTTTCTCATACGAAAATCCTGAACGAATATTCAACTGTGTAGCTGACCTATCATTCATTTGCAGTACATCCCCATAAGGAACGTAGAAATTTACACCCGTAGGAAAATACTGCCCATAAGAATTCACCAATTGTCTGGTGAAACTGGATTCCTTTCCATTTACCTGGTTGGTTTTGTTACTTAAGCCGTCATAAAAAACGGAAGAAGACCAGGTTAAACCAGGTAAAAAGTTCCAGTTGGAGGTAAAGTTGGTTTTCTTTCTGTTCATCCTTGAAAGATTTCTGTTTACTCTTGCATCTTCCAGGATATTAACCCCATGATTGAAATATCCATTTCTTAAGAGAATATCATTATAGGCGGGAGAAAAGTTATCCGTGTAGTCATATACATAATTACCTGCATCATTGGTCAACATCTGGTAAGGCTCTATACGCGGATTTGCCGGCAAACTGGTCCCAGTTCTTGCCAGTTCATTAGAATAATTGATTAACCAGCTTATATTGAGCTTATTCTTGAAAAGACTGAATTCATTGTTTAAATTAACGTTTAAGGTTTTACTGTATGCCTTTACATCATGAGATTGCTCTGTAATATAGTTGCCAAGGAGGTTGAAGCGATAAATACTACCCCCTCCAGAGAGCCCAAGCGTGTGGTTTTGACCCCAGCGATCTTGCTGCATAGACTGGAGCTGGGCCTCATTGTCTAAACCTTTAAGCGAATCCAGGGTTTTTTCATATTGTGCCGGAGTAATCAATCCCTGCCTTCTTTGGGCGAAAAGCCGCTGTGCCGGTGTGAATCCCACACTGGTAGGGGTGTAAGGGACTTGAAAAACAGAATCCGCCTCCTTCAGATAGTCCAGATATTCGGGCGTAGAGGCGAGGCGAAGCTTTTGCCGGTCAAATTTTTGAGCGGGTTCGTAATTGAAATTGCCACTGTAGTTCACGGTGATCTTACCTTTTTTTGCAACCTTCGTTTTGATCAGGATCAAGCCGGCAGTAGCCCTTGTTCCCCATTTGATCAATTCCCGGGGATCTTTAATGACTTCCACAGACTCTACATTGCTCATGGGATAATTGGCCGGAAAACCTTCCTGCGGAAAACCGTCAATCACCACCAGCATTCCATCAGTTGAACCGGTAAAGCCATTGGCACCCCTTACCTGAGGTATAAGTACGGTAGAAGTCCTTGTAGTGGTATTGAGAATATAGCCGTCTAGTCGCCGGCCAGCCAGGAGTTGGTTGATGATGCGTTGCGCCTCTTCGGCACCTCTAAGGGCTGTAAACTCAGCCAAAGACATTCTAACAAACCGTTGGTATACCTGATTGTTTAATCTGGTAAAAAAAACATCAACACTGGTTACTACCCTGTTTGTTGAGGTTGCGGTTTGCAAAGTCAAGCCCGGCACTGTACCCTGCAAAACCTGCGAAAGGTTCATGTAACTCCTGTTGGTCAGGTCTACAAATTTATTGGGATTGGTAATCGCATTGTTAGCAGACTGGATGCTCACTTCTGCCAATTGATTGACACCTCCTTCCTTATCCCTCTTTAAGGATACCCTTAAAGCAGTAGAGTCCGTAAAACGGACAGACTGGTCAAAAAAACCAGGTTTAGATACGGTTACTGTTCCTGGCAGTGTTATGCCCAGAAATTCAAAATCTCCATTTTTATTGGTATAGGTCGTTCTGGCAGTAGTATCCAATGCCACGAAGGCATCCTCCATCGGCAGCTGATTTTCATCCAAAACCTGACCCCGAATGTTTCCAGTTCCTGTAATGATTACCTTTTTTCCTTTTTCCGTGGTGCCATTTTTAGCAGTGGGAATTTTTTTAATCCCTATGGTCTTCCCAAATATGGTAGATTCCAACCCCTTTCCGGCCAATAATATATTTAAAGCCTTTGCCAAGGAAACATTCGTCAGGTCAACAGTTACCTTTATATTTTCAATATCGGGCTTGTTGTTAAAAAATACGTATTTGGTTTGACGTTCAATTTCTGTAAAAACAGTTTGAAGTGGTGCATTTTCGTATTTCAGCGTAACCTCTTGTGCTTTTACAGAAGAGATCCCAAAAAAAAGGATAAAAAAAGCAAGGATTCGCCATGAATTATTCATAGTAGTATTTATTCGCCTCAATTTGAAGACGCGATTCAAATATAAAATCATTAATTTTGTCTGGTTTAGGTGTACATTGACATTGTTAGGTTCTTTGTAAGGTACTTAGATCATATCAGACCGGGGCGGTGCAGCGAACACTGGCCCGGTTATGATGAAGCCCTTTTGTGTTTAGTTGAGTAGTTGTTTAGGTCATAGGATAATTAGCTTAAGTTTTCCATTTTTATTTTTAAGTACTTGTGCCTGGATGCCGGTATAGTTGAGAATGTTGAGCAGTTCTCCCAGGCTTACCTCAGTCGGGATTTTTCCAATATACTCTACTAAGTTTCCGTTATGCTCATTCTCCACTTCCAGGTTATACCAGGAACCAATCTGGCCCAATACCTCCAGGGTGTTCTTTCCATTGAAAACAAAATAGCCGTCCTTCCAGCTCATTACTGCTGGTGCGTCCACTTTTAATACCTGCGTACCATCTCCTTTTAGTACAAGTTGCTGATTGGGCTTTATAATCACTTCCTTAAAGGCCTTATCTTTTGGTGTTACACTTACAGAACCCTCCACCAGTGTCGTCTTGGTGATCGGCGAAGCACCAATCGCACTTACATTGAATTTTGTGCCCAGTACTTTGATGGTTTGGTCTTTTGTTTTTACATAAAACCTGGAATGCTGCGCTGTCTTAAATACCTCAAAATACGCTTCGCCTTTCAAGGCTACAACACGATCATCCTTACCAAATGCCGCAGGGAAGGTGAAGCGGGAATTTGCGTTCACGTATACTTCTGTTCCATCTGAAAGTACCACCCCAAAATGCGTAGCTCCCGAAGTTTGAATGGTACTGCTCACTTGCCTTCCAGAATAGTTGGCTTGAGCAATGAATTGTATTTTTCCTGATTTTGTTTTCTGCATCTCCAGGCCTTTTTCAATCGGGAAAAATTTGCCTTCAACTATTGTATCCGGATTTACAATTTTACCGTTGGAAAACCTGATGAGCACATGTTGAGGCGAAGGCATCAAGGCCACCAATTCCGATTTTTCCAAAGGATGATAGGCAACCTCTATTATATAATAGGTATAAGAAAGTACACCTAAGAATAAGGCAGCTGCCGCAGCACCAAAATATTGGAACAACCGTCTTCTCTTAAATTGAATCCGGTTTTTCTTAATGGATTGCATTAAGCGGTTTTCCATTCTGGCCTTTACCTTTTCCAGTTCTGCCGGATTAAAATCTGTGGTCCCTGAGTCCAACAGTTTTTTATACCACTGTGCAATTACCAGCTCCTCCTGGGGGCTGCTTTGATCATTTAAATATTTCTTAAGAAGCCGCTTCGCCTTTTCTGTACTCATTTGTTTCCCTGCCAGCATTTTTCTGCCGGATTTATATACATGTCCGGTAACTGCGGGCAAGGGGGTAAATAAAATTGTTATTTTTTAAATAAAATTGAAATCAGCACTGCCGTTAGTGGCACATTTGCACCAACAATGGCCTCACGGAGTTGCTGGAGCGCATGTTGAATGTGTTTTTTTACTGTTTCTGTAGAAATACCAAGCTGATCTGCGATTTCTTTGTGTGTTAAATGCTCATCACGACTTAAAGTATACACTTTGTGCATTTTTGCCGGCATATTCTTAAGTGTTTTATCTATTAAAGCCTGCAATTCCTTCACATATATATTAGTTTCTGCCACTGCAGGGCTACTTGCCGTTAAAACATCCGTCAAAAGTTCCAGATAATCTCTTCTGGTAATATTCTTTTCAATGTAATGAATTGACTTGTATTTTACACTCGTCATCAGATAAGCCTTTAAAGATGTTGAAATTTTCACTTCTTTTCTTCGGTTCCAAAAAGAAAGAAATACATCCTGAACCACATCTTCTGCTTCTTCCTGAGAACGCAACACCTTAGCCGCTGTCAAGTAAAGCGGCTGCCAATAAATCGCATACAGCCTTGCAAAAGACTTTTCGTCGTCATTTGCAATTGCTTTTAGTAATCTATTGTCATCCTCTTCAGATTGATTCTGCATGAAAAAAGGGCCTGATTAAGAATTTTTATGAATTAATACTTGGCTAATATAATGATTAAATCGAATTAAGATAGCTAAGCAATAAGCAAAACGAACTGGTCTATATTTTATTACCGCCCTTCACTTCCCCATCGATCCACCCAGCCATCAAGTGATCAGGAAAAATCATAACGAAACAAGCCGCAGATGTTCTGCGGCTTGTAATCAATATGAATGATCTTTCTGTTAAAATGTATAATCAATCGAACTCATGTGCGCTTCACCCATGCGATCTCCGTAGACAGGGTATTTAGAAAAGCAGGTTTCTATTTCCTGAACATCTTCTTTGCTAAGCTGAATATTTTGCGCAGCCAGGTTTTCCATTAGATGTGTTTGATAACGGGTGCCCGGTATCGGAACGATGCTTGGGCTTTTTGCTAATAACCATGCAAGTGCGATTTGTGAAGGTGTAGCATTCTTTTTAATAGCATAACCTTTGAGCCATTCGATGATAGGCATATTTAATGGAAGGAATTCTTTGGAATACCGTGGGAACCCAGCTCTAAAATCCGATTTTTCGTCAAATTTAGTTTTAGTATCATACTTACCTGTTAAAAATCCTGCCCCTAAAGGCGACCAAGGTACAAATCCGACACCCAACTCTTCACAAGTGTCCAATACTCCATTCAATTCGACATTCCGTGTCCATAACGAATACTCAGACTGTACCGCTGTAAGGGGTTGTACAGCATGCGCACGACGAATAGTTTTAGCGCTCGCTTCAGAAAGTCCAAAATGTAGCAATTTACCTTGCTGGATCAGTTCCTTTATGGCACCAGCTACCTCTTCAACAGGAACATTAGGATCAACACGATGTTGATAGTAAAGATCGATATGGTCTGTGCGAAGACGCTTTAAAGATTCTTCCACAACTTTTTTGATTCGTTCCGGACGGCTGTCCAAACCCACCGTTCCGTCAATGGCAAAGCCGAATTTAGTAGCTATTTTGACCTGGTTACGAAAAGGCTCCAGCGCTTCGCCGACAAGTTTTTCATCTATATAGGGTCCGTATACCTCTGCTGTATCAAAAAATGTTACGCCACTTTCAAATGCTTTACGGATGGTCTGTATAGACTCCTGATGATTAGCCGGCGGGTTATAATTCCCAGTCATGTTCATGCACCCGAGTCCGATTTCAGAAACTTCCAGGTTTCCCAGTTTTCTTGTATTCATTTTGTTTTCTCCTTTTTTAGGTTTTTCAGATCTTGCGGGCGCTCCCATAGATAACAATGGCGCAGCCATTAAACTTACACCTGCCATAGTAGTGAGTGATAAAAAGTCGCGACGGTTTATCCCCTGCGGCGCCCCGGAGCCTTCTTGACTGACTACAACTTTGCTCTTAATGTTTGCCATACCCCAATAATTTAAATACAAAGTTCAGGTAAAACAAAAACTAAAAATTAAGCTTTTCAAATGAAAAAGTACAACATTCAAATAGCGTGGCATTAAAGAAACATCTTTCTTCAAATAAAGCAAACTGCGGGGAAACCTGAATGGCTGGAACCTGTGGATGACGAAATCTATTCAACTTTGTAGATACAGCTGACGCGCCTCAGTTAACTGCTTATTTAAATATATTCAGGAGTTGCTGCCTAATTCCAGGAAGCTTGTTGTAATCAAACAGGTATAGAACTCGTATAGACCTCGTGTAAAGCTCGTATAAGACAGCTAAACTTTACCTGTTTTACACGTTTTTTATACGGCTCAGTTTCGGCCTTTAAAACCGTTTTGTGCGAAGAACCTCCCTGTAAACCCTATATTTTTGACATTTAAACAACTAAACACAAAGCACTTACAACATAAATATTTTATAACTTGGCCTAAAACCAGCGCAAAACAAGCTTTAGAAACTGGTTAAAACGAGATATGGGTAAATTAAATAATGGTCTTTTTGGTCCCTTCACAGGGAAGATTGGGAAACTGGTAGGCAGCTCAAGAAATGGCTTATTTTATGTAAAATCAGCTCCGGTTAGAACCAAACCATTCACCGCAGGAGAACTTGCCAATCAGCATAGGTTTAGGGTTGCCGAAGCCTGGCTTAAACCACTTTTATCTTTTGTAAAAGTTGGGTTTAATAATGACAGTCCTAAGCGTGGAAGATCTGCGGCAAAATCTTACTTTCTTAAAAATGCCATAAAAAGTGAAGGGATGGCAGTTACGGTCTTTCCTGAACTCATGAAGGTGAGCATGGGCAACTTGTCCTTATCTGAAAACATGCACGTAGCTATTGAGGAAGAATTAAATTTGCGTTTTAGCTGGGATAAAAACTATGTGGCCAATGGTAAAGTGCGCGACCAGATCATGATGCTGGCATACGATGTAACTGCCAACAGAGCTTATTCCATTACCGCCGGTGCTTTTAGGTATATGGGAACAGACCTGCTTGCTATAGATCCAAAATCACGGGGTAATACTTTGCATATTTATGCAGCCTTCAATGCAGAGAACAGAAAGGATCAATCGGAAAGTGTTTACCTGGGTAGCTTAGTAATATAACGAACCTTAGCCTTAACCCGCAGTGGTGCTAGAAAAAATAAGCTTGCCGGATGTAGTAATATAACATTATATTAAAAGGTTAAATTTGGCCGCATATATCTATATTTAGCGATGAATAAACCTTCTTATAAAATTAACGGCAGGGTGTGGATTGAATTTTCGGATGAGAAGATTTTCGGGCCTGGACGGGTGGAACTGCTGGAACGGATTCAGGCCTCAGGTTCTATACGACAAGCCGCATTACAAATGAAAATGTCTTACAAACAGGCCTGGGACATGATTAATCACATGAATACCCACTTTAGTTCAGCCGTGGTCATCACTAGCCGAGGGGGTAAAGGTGGTGGTAACGCAGAAGTTACCGAACATGCCCTCAATGCAATAAAACAGTTTTATGAGCTGCAAACAAGGTTTAAAGATTTTTTAAAAAGCCTTGATCAAATTGTTTTATAGCACCCCAGGTTAAAACTATAGTTCAAAGAACATTTTTTCAATACCTTCGTTATATATTCAAAAATATAACGAATTCATCTATGCGAATAGCTTTACAATCTACGCTCGTCTTTTGCTCCCTTTTTCTCTCGATAAACCTTCATGCACAACAATCCGACACCTCTAAAAGGATATTTCAATTGGGGCAGGTCAATATCAATGGCATTCGTGACAGCAGAAAACCCCTAAAACCAGGTGCTTTCAACCTTACCAGTATTAAAGCCAACCTGATGCTTCCAAAAGGATTCACTGTTGAGGCTGGAGCAAATAACCTTTTTGACAGGAATTATACCCTGGCACAGGGCTATCCAGAACAAGGCAGGAACTTCTTTGCCAACCTGATTTTTAATTACTAATTAACTAATGGGCAAGCCGGAATGCGAGAGTAAAAAGCATACCTATCCTTTTAGGGGAATGGGGCTTTTACTCCTGTTTTCTTTCTTCATCTTCGCACTCTCTTCCTGGAATGCAGCGCAAAAGTTTCAGCAAACACCCTATGTACTCAAATATCCCCTATACTTTGGAAACCGAATCCACATCCCTGAAGACAACCCCTTAACGGAAGAAGGTGTAGCGCTTGGAAGAAAGCTTTTTTACGAAACCCGGCTTTCTGCCAACAATTCACTCTCTTGTGGAAGCTGCCACATGCAGGAAAAGGCCTTTACGGATGGAAAGAAATTAAGCAAAGGTGTTGACGGCGCATTTTCCGAACGCAATGCTATGTCGCTGGCCAACTTGCTCTGGGCACGGAAATTTTTCTGGGACGGACGCTCTGCTTCCCTGGAAGAGCAGGCGAGCGTTCCAATGATCAATCCCCATGAAATGGGCCAGTCGCTGGTTATTTCTGTTCGAAAGTTACAGAACACAACTGCCTACCCGAAGCTTTTTAAAAATGTATTTGGGGACGGGCAAGTCACGGAAAAAAGAATAGTTATGGCGCTTGCACAGTTTGAACGTACATTGATTTCCGCAAACTCAAGGTACGACAAATATCTCCAGCATACAGCCCAGCTATCAACTGAAGAGATGCTAGGCCTCAACTTATTTAACACCGCACCAAATCCCGAAAAAGGAATCCGGGGTGCCAATTGCGCGCGCTGTCATGGCGGGCCCAAAAATTACCAGGAACTGTTTCATAATAACGGGCTTGACCTGGTTTCTGCAGACCCCGGAATTGAAAGGATTAGCGGGCAAAAAACTGACCACGGCAGGTTTAAAGTTCCTACACTCCGTAACATTGCTTTAACGGCACCCTACATGCACGATGGACGCTTTAACACCCTGGAGGAAGTAATTGAACATTACAGTGAGCATATTCAGCAATCTGAATCTTTAAGCGCATTTTTACAACATGAATCCAATGTTAAAGAAGGAACTGCGCTAAAATTAGTTCCTAAAGAAAAAAAAGCTTTACTTGCATTTTTAAATACCCTAACTGATTCTACTTTTATTACTGATCCCAAATTTTCAAATCCATTTTTAAGCCAAAACCATAAAATCAGATGAAACTAATCCTATTTTCAATTTTTGCAGCCTTGCTCCTCAGTTCCTTTAACCCGGCAATGCTTCATGCTCAAACACCAGGAGAAGCAGGCATAAAGATAAGCGGTGAAGTAAGCCACCCTTTTGTTTTTAAGGCTTCAGATCTGCAGCAGTTGAACAGGACCGAGGTAACGAGAAAAGACAAGGACAATAAAGACCATATATATTCAGGAGTAAGCCTATCCACCCTGCTCGCCAAAGCGGGTGTTACCCTGGGGGCGGCACTCCGCGGAGAAAACCTCACAAAATATGTATTGGCAGAAGCAAGTGATGGCTATCAGGTGGCTTTTTCACTGGCAGAACTGGATCCTGAATTTACAGAAAGACTGGTTATTGTAGCCGATAAAATGGACGGCAAAGCCTTAGCAGCTGCAGACGGCCCTTTCCGGATTATTGTACAGGACGAAAAAAAGCCTGCCCGTTGCATGAAACAAGTTATTTCCATTATAATTGCGTTTGCAAAATAATCTTCAGGCTGCTGATAAATTAATAAAATTGACGATTGCCAGGGTCTATGAATAAATACAGTGCATATAGTGATCAGGAACTTGCCGAATTACTGTGGCAAGGTGATGCGGCTTCCTTCAAAACTGCATATAATAAATACTGACCTTAATCAGCAGTTCCATTTTAGCTTATCCAAAAAAAATTCTGATATTGCCCATGGTTATAAAAATTAAATGGAGCCTAAAGGCAAAGAAAATGAACAATATTGGTTAAATGAATTTATAGCTGGTAATAACCAGGCCTTAGGGTATTTCTATAAACTACATTATAAACCTATATGTTACTTTGCCACCCGTTTAACCCAGCATGAACCAGAAGCGAAGGATATTGTTACAGACACCTTTGTAAAGCTTTGGGAAAAACATGCGGAGTTTGAAACCGCAGCGAATATAAAATCGTTTCTATACCTCAGTGTGAGGGGAGCTTGTTTAAACTACCTGAGAGACCTGAAGAAAAGAACTGCTGCACAGCAACTATATTTTGAGCAGATTGATCAAAACGGAAACTCAGTTTTACACGAAATTATAGAGGCTGAATTCTTAAAAATCCTTGACAGGGAAATTAACTTATTGCCGGAAAAATGCAAAGAGGTTTTTACCATGCTTTATTTTGAAGGTAAAAAAACGGATGAAATTGCAGCTGAGCTTGAAATTTCTGTGCAGACTGTCAGAAACCATAAAACCAGGGCCGTAGAATTACTCAAATCATCTTTTCTGAAAAAGGGAGTTTCAGGACCATTTTTCGCCGCTTTTTTGATTATTATTCAAAAACTGTAAAAATAATCCATTTTCTTTTGGTTGTTTTTAACTTGTTATGGTTTATATACACAGCTACGCAAGATTACCTTAAAATACGTACTATGTTTGAAGAAGAATTCCATATTTCTCACCTAATTGCAGAACATTTGAATGATCAGCTTGATGAAAATCAGGAAGAGGAGTTGAAGCGCTGGGTAGCCTCATCGCCGGACAACATGGCGTATTTTGAGCGATTGAATCAAGACAATACTGTTCATTCAAAACTTAAAAATTACAGGAAAGTTGCCGGATCTGAATTAGAGGTATGGAATACCATTGCGAAACAACTGGAATTACCTATTGACTTACCAAACTATGATCTGGTACCTCAAACAAAAGTAAAGGCACTTTGGTACCGCATAACCGCAGCGGCCGCCATACTCATAACCATTAGTACTATTCTTGTTTTCCAAAATCTCAGAACTGACCCTGTAAGCGTTATAGCTCATAACGATATCCCAGCTGGTGTCAATAAAGCCTATATTACTTTATCAAACGGAAAAACCATCCCCTTAAGCAGTTCAAAAACTGGTGTCATAGTAAGCGACTCCAAACTAACTTACAATGATGGCTCTACAGTTGAAGCTGAACGCAGCCCCGAAGGGCTAGCCATTACCACTCCACGTGGCGGCCAATATCAAATAACCCTAAGCGATGGAACGATAGTATATTTGAATGCAGAATCCTCTTTGCAGTACCCAATGGCATTTAAGGGCGGCAACCGTACCGTGGTTTTAAAAGGCGAAGCGTACTTTGAGGTTACCAAAGACAAAACCCATCCGTTTATTGTAAAAACCAGTAGCCAAAATATCCAGGTACTCGGAACACATTTTAATGTAAATGCTTATGAGGATGAGCCAAATACTAAAACTACTTTATTAGAAGGCAGCGTTAAGGTTAGCCCCTTCAACCAGTCTTCAGATAAAGCCAACGTATTTTTAATTCCCGGGCAGCAAGCCATAAGCACGCCAGCTGTTAATACCACCAGGGTTATACAAGCCAATCTTCAGGAAGCAGTTGCCTGGAAAGAAGGTTATTTCAGGTTCAATGAAGAACCATTGGAAAGTATCATGAGAAAAATATCCAGGTGGTATAATGTTAAAATCATCTATGCCGCCGATGCTCCGCGGGACATCACGTTTGCAGGGGTAATTTCCAGAGCTAAAAACATTTCAGCTGTACTTGAGATGATGACCTTGACAGAAAATGTTAGCTTTAAAATTGAGGGTGCACGAATCACAGTAATGAAGTACAACAAATAATCAACAACCAACCTAAAAAACCAACCTAAAAATGAAGAAACAGCTACGACAGAAAAGTTAACTTAACAGCAGGCTGCTGGATAAACAGTACTTTCTGTTATTTGAAACAGAGAATGACTAAGAAAAGCGCAGAAGTGTTTGCACCACAACTGCGCCAAAAGTCTAAAGCCAGCCCAATCCATTTGTGTAAAATCACTTCTGGATCACAATGTCAATCGTATAAAGTGTTAACTCTAAACCAAACCAAAAGTATGAAATTAAATACTTTAAATTGCGGTATGCCAAAATTATGGCTGCCATCTAAACTATTATTGATTATGAAACTCATCATAATTATACTTTTCACCTGTTTTATGCAGGTAAGCGCCAATTCTTTTGCGCAGCGTATTACGCTGGTAGAAAAACACGCATCTTTAGAAACCTTACTCAATAAAATCAGCCTTCAAACCGGATATGATTTTTTCACCAATGCAAAACTAATTAAGGCTGCCCGTCGTGTTGATGTGAACCTAAACAATGCCACACTTGAAGAGGCCCTTGAAATGTGCTTTAGAGGACAGGATTTGGAATATACCATCAATAACAAATCTGTAATTGTTAAAAAGAAAACAGCCTCTTTTCTGGATAAAGTACTATCTACCTTTGCTAATATTGATGTGCGCGGGCGTGTGGTGGATGAAAATGGCCGGCCGTTGGCAGGTGCAAATATTTTGGTGCTTAAAGGTGAAACCACTTTAACAGGTGCTTCAACAAACGCCAACGGAGAATTCTTCATTCGCGGCATTGATGATCAGTCCAGAATATCGATCTCCTTTATCGGCTACAGGACCCGGATTCTTAGTCCTGCAACAGATATGGGCACCATAAGCCTGGTCTCCGGAGCAGAAGACCTGCAGACGGTAACCATTGTAAACACAGGTTACCAAACGTTGTCTAAAGAGAGAAGTGCGGGGTCTTTTGGTAAGCCAGACATGAAGGTTATTGCAAACAGGACCACAAGCCAAAATCTTTTACAACGACTGGAAGGTCAGGTACCTGGTCTGGCAATTAATAATACAATTGTTGACGGACGGCCTTCTACACGGGTGCTGATAAGAGGTCTGACCTCTGTTAACAGCGCCTCAAGCCCTCTATATGTAGTTGATGGTATCCCTATTGCCGATTTTTCAACTATCAATCCGCAGGATATAGCTGATGTTAGCGTATTGAAGGACGCAACGGCTGCTTCGATCTGGGGTGCCAGGGCAGCTAATGGCGTAATCGTAGTAACGACCAAAAAAGGAGAGCGAAATTCAAAAGTTAATGTTACTTACAACGGCTATGTAAATTTTATGGGTAAGCCAGATCTAGGTTATTCGCCATATCTAAGTAGTCGTGAGTACATTCAAACTGCTGAAGAGCTATTTAACTCTCCCGGTTACCAGACCCTATATTCATACGCGCAGGCTACAAATGCAACTGCTGGAGGAATGGCACCACACGATGTGATCCTGTACAATCAAGCCAATCTTACCGCCGCTCAACAAAGAGCGGCTTTAGAGAATTTAGCCAATACTGATAATAGGGAACATATCCTGGACACCTGGTATCGAAATGCTGCGACTATAAATAATACCTTTTCTTTGCAGGGAGGGGCAGAGCGCTATGCTTTTTACGCTTCCGGCGCTTATACTAAAACAATCAGCAGCATCCCCGGTGAAAAAAACAGCGCTTACCAATTGACGCTCAATCAAGACTTTAAAGTGAACAATTTTATTGACTTAAGTTTGCGTTCCAATGTGAATTATAATGTTACCAGCGCAAAGAACCCATTATCCGTAAACTTCAGCTTTTTACCATATCAGTATTTTAGGGATGCATCAGGCAATGGCCTTTCCTTGCCCTGGATGGCCTCCCCCTCCTATCCTGAGGCCCGTAGGTTAGATTTTCAAAACCGGAGTAGGATCAATTTGGATTATAATCCAATTGATGAATTTGAGCGTTCAAACAGAACCGGGAACGACCTGGTAACCAGAAACCAATTTATAGCCAGGGTAAAACTTTTCAAAGGATTAAGGTTTGAAGGAACGTACGGTTTTACCCGGGGCTCAAACAGATCAAGTATTTTTGAAGACCAGGCCAACTACGCTGTTCGTGCTGAACTTTTGGGAGCTACCCAGGATCTCGCCTCATCTGGATTACCTTTCCGCTCTTATTTTCCAACTTCAGGAGGCAGGTTGACCTCTACGAATGGCTATACACAGAACTGGACCATTAGAAATGTACTGAATTACGAAAATAGCTGGAAAAATGGGTTACATATGCTTAACCTTTTAGCGGGGCAAGAAGCTCAGGAACAAAAATTTAAAACCTATAGAACACGGGTAAGGGGATGGAATCCACAATTGCTAACAACCAGCTCTCCTATAGACTGGTACACCGTATCTACTTCGGGGGTCTATAGCATCAATGGTATCGGCGGGTATTTATTTGATGACTCTTATTATGAAGATCCGGCATCTTTAAGTCGATTCACTTCTTATTTTGGAAATTTTGCTTACACTTTTAAGAGAAATTACAGCCTTAATGGAAGCATACGTAATGATCAAAGCAATCTATTCGGCTTAGACAAGGGGGCACAAAATAAACCTTCCTGGAGTATCGGTGCAAGGTGGGCTGTAAGTAACGAAAAGTTCATGGATCAGGCAGATTGGTTATCTACACTTGCTTTAAGACTGACTTATGGTATTGGTGGTAATTCTCCCGGACCCGGACTTGCGGCGTCTGACGATATTTTACAATCGATAACGACTACCTTTGCACCGGGACAACAATCCTTACAGATAGCCACACCTGCTAATCGTAGGTTAACCTGGGAAAGAACCTCAACAGCGAATTTAGGAGCTGATTTCGGAATTTTAAAAAATAGAATTACCGGCTCAATAGATGCTTACCACCGGATAACTACTGATATGCTTGGCGATGTTACAACCAACATACTTACTGGGGTGAATACCTTATATGGCAATAGTGGTAAATTAGACAATAAGGGGATAGAAATAAGCTTAAATACACTTAACCTTGAATCCGGCAATTTTACCTGGAGTAGTAATTTAAGTTTTGCCTACAACAAAAATAAAATTGTCTCGCTAACCCCTTTTCAGCCAATTACCTCAGCCGCGGGCAGGATAGGTCAGCAATTTGTGGAGGGATACGGTGCCTATGCATTGTGGGCTTATGATTTTATTGGGCTTGACAATGTAGGTGATCCACAAATAAGAAAGGCCGATGGCTCTACTACTAAAGCATCAAGTGGAAATAGTATCCCCTTGGCAAATGATGTTTTGTACATGGGAACAACGCAACCAAAATGGACGGGTGGCTTTGGTAATACATTTACTTACAAACAGTTCACTTTAAGCGCCCAGACTATCTTTAATTTTGGCCATGTAATGCGCAATGACGTGAACACCTTTTACGCTGGAAGATTATATGGTCAGGGCTCCGGAGCTTTTGGAAACATACATCCTGACTTTCTACTGCGCTGGAGACAGCCGGGAGATGAAGCACGGACAAACATTCCGTCTTATATCGTGAACAGTGCAACAAGTGCCAGCCAGAGAAACACGGACTATTATACACAAGGCAATCTTAATGTACTCGATGCTTCATACATCAAACTGAGGGATATCAGCTTACAGTATAGCTTGCCTAATGCTCTAGTTAAACGATTAAGTGTACAACAGATTACATTGCGTTCAAACCTGAATAATATTTTGCTGTGGGCAGCCAATGATGAAGGGATTGATCCGGATTATTATGGCTTAAGCAACAGCCCGCTTACCCGCCCGATCAGACCAAATCAGGCAACAATATCATTTGGATTGGATGTTAGATTTTAAAAAATAATGGATATGAAATTATTAGAAAAAAAATATACCGTATTACTTTGCCTGCTGCTAATCTTAACCTGTTTGTCTTCATGCAAAAAGTCATTCTTAGAGGTTGTGCCTGAAGGGAGGCTCATCGCTCAAAAAACTAGCGAGTATTCTGCTTTATTAAACTCCTCTGTAATAATTTTAAGTGCCAATGGTTACGAAGCTCCTATTGTGATGGGCGATGACGTATCTGCCATTGAGCCTTATTTTGCAGGAACTACCTTAAAATCACAGCGGATGTTTAGATGGGATGCAACGATTTATCAACCGGATGAAAACCCCAGCGAGCTTACAGTTTATAGTGAGGCAGCCAGAACAACAACAGGCTTACTTCGGTCAATTTACACCTATAATAGTGTAATTAATGAAACACCACAATCTATTGGTGGAACAGAAGCTGAAAAAGCATCTATCATTGCCGAAGCAAGGGCAATGCGCGCGCTGATGAATTTCCTGATCATCCAGATCTATGCTAAGCCTTATAACCGGGCAACTGCGGCTACAGATCCAGGCTTCCCTATTATAACCTTAGCAGATGCCACACAAACCACATTCAGCAGAGCAACTGTGCAGGAATTTTATGACTTCATCCTGGCTGACCTTAATGCTGCAATTCCGAACCTTCCAACTACCATTCCATTTAATGGAAGAATGTCCAGGGCTGCCGCACAAGGACTTCTTGGTAAAGTGCGTGTGTTTATGCGGGATTTTGATTTGGCATTGCCGTTATTAAACTCATGCATTAGCGATATTGGCACAGTGGGTACGTCTGTATCGCTTTACGATTACAATACAACCTTTGGCGGGACTCCTCCAAGCTGGACAGTTGGGATCTTTGGGGTGAGTTATCCTATTCTTCCAAACAATAGGGAATTACTCATCAGCCGTGTTGGCGTTAACCCGTATGCGAGTTATCTTGGACCTCTTTTTGGCAGTGGCCCGGGCGCTGAGCTGATCATTAGTAAAAAAGCCATGGACCTTTATCAATCAACAGATTATCGTTTGCGCTTCTTTTCCGACAGCTTTTATGGCGGAACACCCTATCCAAACGGCTTTAAAAGGAGGAACTCTCCTCAACATACGTTTTGGTTAAATTTGCCAGACATGTATCTTTTACGTGCTGAATGTAAAGCCCGGGCAAATGACCTGGCCGGAGCCCGTCAGGATGTTGTGTTTTTAAGGTCAAGAAGAATGCCTGATGGTGCCATTCCTGCAAGTGTGAACGGAGCTGACCAAAATCAGCTGATCAGGTTTATTGTTGATGAACGCATCCGTGAATTTGCCGGAATGGGCCATCGATGGTTAGACATGAGAAGGCTGTCAATAGATCCGATTTTTGAGAACGATGCGTACACACATATTTTGTATCCTGCAACTGGATTAACCACGGGAGCTACGACCTTTACACTAACTAAAACCCGTTTAACACTACGTATACCACCAAAAATTTTAGGTCAAAATCCAGAAATGTCTGACAATCCTTAGAATCAGATTTTCAACTATTGTGAAAGTACATGGCTAACAATTTTACCCATGTACTTTGCATAGTTACACGGTTTAAAAAGGAATAAACATAAATCATCAATATCCTAAAACAAGTCATTGACACATATGAAAAGGTTAATAATTATTGCACTCCTACTATTTTCCTGCGGAGTGTACGCACAAGACGGTATTCAATTTTACCAAGGTACCTGGAAGGAAACACTTGCAAAGGCCAAAGCTGAGAAGAAATTAATTTTTATCGACATCTACACCAGCTGGTGCGGCCCGTGTAAGATGATGGCAAAAGACATATTTCCATTGAAATCAATTGGTGATAAGTTTAACACCAATTTCATCAACTATAAAATAGACGCAGAGAAAGGCGAAGGCATAACCATCGCCAAAACTTATAAGGTAAACGCCTATCCTACTTACCTTTTTGTGAATGGTGATGGAACCCTGTATTATACCACTTTAGGTGCAATGCCGGAACAGGCATTTATTAAAGAAGCAGAAAACGCAATTATTGAATTTGGAGATCCTAAGCCTTTGCCTGTATGGCAAGCCGAATATTCTACAAAAAAAAATGATAAGGAGTTTTTGATGGCATACATGAAAAAACGAGCAAAATTACGCCTGGCAGATGATTACCTTATCGACCAGTACGTCTCCCTGGCTTCAAAAGAGGAACTATTATCAAAGGAAACATTGACCTTCCTGCTGCAGCAGCAGGGCGCAACCGTAGATGGCCCCTTCTTCAGCTTTTTAACTGCGAATAAAGCTGAGGTTGCCAAATTAATGGGCCAGCCAGAAACCTCCGTAAACAGAATGCTTTCTCAGTATGCCGCTGGAGATCTGAAGAGAGCAGTTGCAGGAAAAGACACTAAACTACTGGAAAAAATTATTGCAGTAAGGACAACCCTATCTCCTGGAAGCAATGCTGCTATAGATGCAGATGAAACCAGGATGAGCTATTATGCACAAACCAGAAATGAGCCGGAACTCATTAAAGCGCTCTACAAATACAGCAAGTCACTACTTGCCTTTGATAAAAATAGCATTAAAGAAGCAGATGCCCAACAGTTAAAAAGTTTTAACGAAAGCGTAGCTGCCGGACAAATGAAAGATGCCAGCCCGGAACAAATTGAAATGTCGAGAAAGTATGTTGGTAGTATTGCAGCAACCAATTACGCTTACAGGGTTCGTGATATGGCTACTGCGGCATACAAAAGGGTAAATGATAAAGCTGTTTTGAACGAAGCACTAAGCTGGATGAGCGTAGCAGCAGCATATAGCGATAATTTTACCATCCCGGAAGTAACGGCTGGCCTTCTTTACAAACTCGGTAGAAAGGACGAAGCATTGAAAAGTCAACAGAAAGCCATAGACGATTTTGCCGCTATAAAAATGGACAATGAAATTATTACCATGAGGCTGAAAAACCGCCTTCGGGATATGTTAGATAATAAACCAGTATGGATAGATAATGAAGCTGCAACAGTAGCAGCGAAATAAAATAATACGCAAACACTACATCATGAAATTGAAATTACTGCTGATTGCGGCATCTTCCGGACTTTTCCTACAGACCACAGCACAACACGTAAAGTTTACAGAATATGACCTTGACAACGGCTTACATGTGATACTCCATCAGGATAAAACAGCACCTGTTGTAGCGATATCGGTCATGTACCATGTAGGATCTAAAGATGAAATCCCTGGCCGTACGGGCTTTGCCCATTTCTTTGAACACCTCTTGTTTGAAGGTACTGAAAATATGAAACGGGGAGATTTCATGAAGATCGTGAGCAGTAACGGCGGAAATAACAATGCCAACACCACACAAGACCGTACCTTTTACTATGAGACCTTCCCCTCAAACCAGTTAGAACTGGGCTTGTGGCTGGAAAGCGAACGCATGTTACACCCTAAAATTGAAGAAGCAGGAGTAAGAACTCAAAATGAGGTGGTAAAAGAAGAGAAACGAATGCGGGTAGACAATAGCCCATATTCGAGATACATTGAGGCCATTTCCGCTCATCTGTTTGAAGGACATCCTTACCGCTGGCAGCCTATTGGTGCAATGGCTGACTTAGATGCCGCAAAACTTGAAGAGTTCCAGGCTTTTTTTAAAAAGTATTACGTCCCCTCAAATGCGGTACTCACGATAGCTGGTGATATCAACATTGAAAACACTAAAGAATTGGTCAGCAAATATTTTTCAGAAGTTCCGAAAGGTACCCCGATTGTGAAACCCAACTATTTTTTAAAACCAATTTCGGGAGAGATCATTGATACTGCTTATGATGCAAATATCCAAATCCCCGCAATCTTCGCCGCTTATCGTGCACCGGGCATGAAAAGCCGGGATAATAAGGTATTGGGCATGTTAAGTACACTCTTGTCTGGAAGCGGAAGTTCCCGCCTAAGTATAAGGATGGTTGATGCCCAAAAAACTGCGTTGCAAGTAAGTGCTTTTAACTTTACACTAGAGGATTATGGCATGTACATTACACTGGCACTGCCCGCAAATAACACCCCGTTAAAGGATCTACTTGCAGATATTGACGAAGAAGTAACCAGGGTGCAAAATGAACTCATTACCGAAAAGGAATTTAAAAAGCTGCAAAATCAGTTTGAAAATGCGTTTGTAAGCACAAACAGTTCCATGATTGGACTGGCTGAAAACCTGGCCAACGGTTATACTTTTGAAAACAAAAACACCAATGCCGTAAATGAACAGCTCAAAGAAATTCAATCGATAACACGGGAGGAAATTCGTGAGGTAGCCCGTAAATACCTCCAAAAAGATAGTCGTGTTGTGCTGTATTACCTACCCAAGAAATAAACATGAATAAGCTTTATATCATCGCCTTAACTGGATTACTAATCCAGTCTGCAAGTGCACAAAAACTTGACAGAAGCAAACTACCAAAAGCCGGCCCGGCCCCTGTTCTGGCCTTTGAAGATCCGCTTTCTTTTAAATTACCCAATGGTATAACTGTATTTGTTGTTGAAAACCATAAGTTGCCAAAGGTTAGTGCTACGCTCAGCATTGATGCAGGTCCACGGACTGAGGGACCAAAGGCGGGTACCCTGGATATATTAGGAAGCATGCTGCTGGAAGGCACCACTACGAAAACGAAAGTTCAGTTTGATGAGGCGGTAGACCAAATGGGAGCTGTTGTTAAAGTAGCATCTTCAGGTGGATCCGTAGCTGCCTTGACGCGCTATTTTGAACCTGCTTTTTTGCTGATGGCGGATGCTTTGCGTAACCCGTCTTTTCCGCAGGCATCTTTTGATAAAATAAAATCTCAGGCACTGTCAAATCTCAAGTCAAATGAAGTTAACCCATCGGCTGTTTCGCGCAAAATGGTAACGGCGCTTTCTTATGGATTGTCTCACCCAATGGGTGAATTTGCAACAGAAAAAACGATCAACTCCATCACATTAACAGACGTTAAAAATGCATACAAAGCCAACATCACACCCTCCAGGACATTCATAACATTTGTGGGTGACATCAAACCTGATGCCGCAAAAGCCATAACAATGAAAGCATTCAGCGATTGGACTGGCATTGAACTTGAATTTCCCAAAATTGCTAAGGTTAGCAACCCTTTAAAAACTGAAATTGACATAGTAGATATGCCCAACGCGGTGCAGTCTGAAATCAACATTACAAATTTAATGGATTTGCCGCTGAGCAATCCAGATTACCACGCAGTATTACTTGCAAATGAAATTTTAGGTGGTGGTGCCGACTCAAAATTGTTTAGAAATTTAAGGGAGAAGCACGGTTTTACTTATGGCGCTTATTCAACAGTGGGATCTGGCCGCTTCCAGTCAGCATTTTCGGCAAATGCAGCGGTACGGAATGAAAAGGTAGATAGTGCGATCGTTGAATTTCTCCGCGAGATCAGGATCATGCGTACGGAAATCGTAAACACTGAAGTACTTCAAGGTGCGAAAAACTTGTATAACGGCAGTTTCGCTTTGAGTTTAGAAGACCCGGCCCGTACAGCTGGTTTTGCACGCAGCATTGTACTGAACAATTTACCCAAAGATTTTTACCGAAACTACCTCAAGAAAATAAATGCCGTTACCCCTTCCGATATTCTGAGGGTAAGTCAGAAATATTTTAGCGCAGAAAATACGCGGATTGTTGTGGTTGGTAAAAAGGACATTTTTATTTCTGGCTTAAGTAAATTAGGCTATAGTATAAAAATATTTGATACCAATGGCCAGCCAGTAGGAGCTAAATAATAGCTCTTGACCAAAACAAATGAATTAAAATTACTTAACCAAAATGAAAATGAAAAAATATGTGTTCTGCTTCGGACTGTTGTTGGTTTTTTCCAGTGCCTTTTCACAAACTGGATTTACCCTTAAGGTAAGCCTTAAAGATTTTGACAATTATGTCCCTTTTTTATATTATCAAAATGAAAACCATCAACCCGTTATTGAGCGTACCTATAAAGTAGAAAATGGTCAAATGGTTTTCCAGGGTAAGGTGGATGCCGTTTCGTTTGCCTCCTTTGGTTTGAGGTTTAAGGACCAGTCTTTAGCAACGAATGCAAATAATGGTATGCCTTCAGCTCCGCGCAGCCTCATTTTAACAAACACCGATATTACGTTAACTACTGATGGTGCAGACAAAGTTAATGCAGCCAAAGTGAACGGAGGAAGTTTAAACCTGGAATACGACATTGCCCAGGCAAAAATGGATCAGTACGCTAAGGAAGAAAATGCAAAAGCAGCGGCTTCTTCTGCGCCAGTTAACCAGATGAGTGTGATGATGAATGAACCGGCAAAATTGCGGTTTATTAAAGAGCATCCAGAATCAATTGCAAGTGTTTATTATTTATCGACATTAAGAACCATGTTGAGCTTGGATATGCTGAAGGCGGCTTATGCTAAACTTAATCAGCAATATAAAAATATACCCGATGGCAAAGCTGTAGGAGATTTGATTGCAAATTTGGAGGCAACGTCTACAGGAAAAACAGCTATAGAAATCAACAAAAAGGACATCAATGGAAATCCCGTGAATTTAAATACGCTTAAAGGTAGGTATGTATTACTTGACTTTTGGGGAAGCTGGTGTGGTCCTTGCAGGGCAAGTCACCCACATTTAAAGGCAATATACAGTAAGTATAAAAGTAAAGGGCTTGAAATTCTGGGTATCGCAGAAGAGCATGGAAAAACACTAGAGGACAATAAAAAAAGCTGGAAGAAAGCTGTAGAAGAAGATGGAATGAACTGGCTTCAGGTGTTGAATAACGAAGATCAGCAGGTTTTTGATGCCGTGAAATCGTATGGAGTTAGCGTGTTTCCTACTAAGGTTCTTTTAGACAAAGAAGGTAAAGTTTTGGCAAGATATACCGGAGATTCAAAGGAGATAGACACAAAGCTAGCAGAGATCTTTGGCCTATAAATTTTAAATATTGCAACCCTTCCCTATTGTAGCGATCAAAATTGCTGTAATTTTAGTTACCTTTAGGGACGGGATAATGAAAGAGTTGAACACATATACCGATTCGGAATTGGTTGCCATGATAAGTGAAGGCAATGAGCTTGCATTTCGTGAAGTTTATAATCGCTATAACGGACTTCTGTATGCATATGCTTTTAGGCGGTTACAAGTCAAAGAGGAAGCTAAGGATGTTGTACAGGAGGTGTTCATCTCTTTATGGGAAAAACGCTCAGGTTTTATACTTAAAACCTATTTATCAGGATTTTTGTACAAATCAGTACTCAATAAAATTCTGGACATCTGGAAGCACAATAAGATAGTGAGAAAACATGTGTTAAGTCAACCGTTTCAAATAGCAGCAGACTCGGTAGAGACAGACTTTCTGATCCGGGAAAAAGATGTAACAGCAATGATTGAGCGTGAAATTGCGGCTATGCCAGCCAGAATGCGGGAGGTTTATGAGCTTAGGTTCAAACAACATTATAGCGTGAAACAGATTGCCTCAGAAATGGAAATTTCCGAAAATACAGTGGCTACCCAGCTTCAGCGAGCTTCGGCACACCTAAAAAACAAGCTGGGACTGGTGGTATTTATCATGCACCTGCTCAATAGATAATCCAGCATTATATTTTTTTCCTGCTTTGTGGTTGATTCGGCATTCTGAATCGTCTTTGCCATATAATTAGGATAAAAATCATTCAAATATGATCATGGATAATAAACAGGTCGACATATTATTGGATAAATTAGCCTCCGGGCAATTTACTGCCAGAGAAGAGCAGCAGGTTCGTCTATTTATCCATCACTACAGGGAAAACGGAGATTCCGGATTGACCGGGAATGATTTTTTAGCGGCCGAGAATGAGATGTGGGAAGTTATACAGGGCCGTTTGCCGAAAAAAAGAAATTATACCGTCTGGAACATTTCTATAGCAGCAGCTTTAGCTATTATGATGTTTGGCGCAGGCCTGTTTTATTTTAAAAACCCTCTCGTACAGCCAAAGCAAAACATTGTTTATAACCATGACATCCCGGCCGGCGGCAGCAAAGCAACATTAAAATTGAGTAATGGCAAAACTATCCAGCTAAGCAGTAACAAAACGGCAATAGTAATTGATGTTTCCAGCCTAAAGTATAGTGACGGCAGTGTTGTTTCTACAGGAGCAGCCAGAGAGAAACCCAGCGGCACCCAGACAGATACTTATAACACCATAACTACCCCGCGTGGGGGTAGTTATCAAGTAATTTTACCTGATCATTCTAAAATATGGCTTAATGCAGCCTCCAGTATAACTTTCCCCACAACATTTGCTGGTTCGGACAAAAGGAAAATTGAACTTTCAGGAGAAGCCTATTTTGAAATTAAAAAAGACAGAGCACATCCTTTTATCGTAAAAACTCAGAACCAAACTGTTACCGTATTGGGCACGCACTTCAACATCAACTGCTACCCCGATGAGCCAGTTACAAAAACAACGCTCCTGGAAGGAAGTGTAATGGTATCTGTATTGCAGAACGGACGTTCAAAGTTGCCATTGCAAACTGCAATCTTAAAACCTGGACAACAATCGGAAATGCAAAATAACAGCATCGACATTTCTCTGGCAAGTGAAGATGCAACGGCATGGAAAGATGGGAAATTTAGATTTAACCATACCAGTCTTGAATCTTCTTTAAGACAGTTGTCGCGATGGTATAATATGGACATTAAATACGTTGGCGGCATCCCTGACCGTAAATTTACAGGTGGGATAAATAGGAATATATCACTGGTGGAAGCCTTAGAGATCTTCAATTACATGGATGTAAAATTTAAAATTGATAAGAACACCATCATCGTATCACATTAATAATTAACCCGGATATTTTACTTAAACCAAAATACTATGATAAAAAGCTAACCAATAATTACTTCAGCTAATTCAATAAAAAACCGGAAAGTGGGTCGAAGCACAATCCGGCAGTTTGATGAGTTAAGCCTGCTTTTCAGACGAGTCTGAAAAGCAAAATAATTGAACAACTATTTACTTTCAACTCAACCAAACCAAAAGTATGAAATATAATACTTTAAAACTAGGTATGCCGAATTTACGGCTTCCTCAGAACATATTGTTAATTATGAAATTAACCACTTTCATATTAATTGTGGCCTTAGCGCAAGTAAGCGCGAAAGGTTACGCACAAAAAATTACTTTAAACGGGCGCAATATACCCCTGGAAAACATCCTGAAATCCATTCGCCAGCAATCGGGATATGAGTTTATTTATGATGTAAATGAGCTCAAAAATCAGCGGATTACTGTTGTGCTATCTGGTGTATCTGTGGAAGAAGCAATAAAGGAAGCCATTAAGGATTTGCCCCTTTCTTATAAAATCATTAACAAAAATATTGTACTCACTAAAAACAAACCATCGTTAATTGAAAAGATTGTAAATGTGATGTCTGCGATAAATATCCATGGTATAGTAGTAGATGATAAAGGCCGGCCATTGAGTGGTGCCACCATTGTGGTTAACTTGGGTGAAAATATTCTTGCCAGATCAATTACTGATGCTAAAGGAGAATTTTATGCACGTAGCGTGCAAGAGGAATCTAAAGTCAGTATTTCCTATATCGGCTATAAAACGCAAGTTTTAGATGCTAAAACAGAGATGGGCAGAATCACCCTCCAGCCAGGGCAGGAAACATTAAATGAAGTAAGTGTAGTTTTAAATAATGGATATGTTACACTTTCCAAAGAACGAAGTGCCGGTTCTTTTGCCAAAGCCGACATGAAAATTGTAGCAGACCGTACGACAAGTACAAATCTTTTACAACGTTTAGAAGGTCAACTCCCTGGTTTGGTAATCAACAATTCTGGTGGCGGTGCACCGGTATTGGTAAGAGGCCTAACTACGATTCCCACAGGCGCACGCACCAATACAGCGCCGTTATATATTGTAGATAATGTGCCTGTCGCCGACCTCTCGAACATTAATCCGGAAGATGTCGCCGACGTTACGTTGTTGAGAGACGCTACCGCAGCTTCAATCTGGGGCGCCAGGGCGGCTAATGGGGTAATTGTAGTTACTACTAAACGGGGGGAACGGAACAATAGAGTTACAGCGAGTTATAGAGGATCTGTGAACTTCCCCAACAAACCTGATTTTGGTTATGTACCTTATTTAAACAGTCGCCAATACGTGCAGGTTGCTGAAGAATTATATAACATACCTCAAACGGCTTATTCTCCTTCCTATCTCAGTGTTTATCCACTCAATACGGTTTCCACAACAAATGCCGGAGGCATGGCCCCACATGATGCGATCTTATACAGTTCTATGACTGTAGCTCAAAAGAGAGCCGCACTAGATAGTTTGGGCAGTGTTAACAACAGGGATCAAATTCTGGACCTTTGGTACAGGGATCAAATGAACCTAAGCCATACGGTAAATATTCAGGGTGGTGGTAACAGGTATAATTTTTACGCATCGGGTGCTTTTACCAATAATATAAGTTCAGTAATAGGCACTAAGGACAACATGTACCAAACCACGATAAATCAAGACTTTACTGTAAACAACTTTATTAGTTTGAGTTTAAATTCCAGAATAAATTATGGGTTAACGAGTTCCAAACGTGCTCCTGCATCGATCGGGGCAGCCTTTCTACCATATCAAATATTTAGAGACGCATCTGGAAATAACATTAATATGCCCTGGATACAATCGTATCCTGAAGCTATTAGGTTAGACTTTCAAAACCGAAGCCGGATTGATTTAAACTACAATCCCCTTGATGAAATTGAACGTGGATCAACTAGTGGTAATAATCTTTCTGTTAGCAACCAGCTTGGAACGAGGATCAATCTTTTTAAAGGCCTGAGATTTGATGGAACATATAGTTTTGCAAGGACAACAGTCAAAAGCGAAAGCTTTGATGCCCAAAACAGCTATAGAACCAGAACCGATCTGCTTTCGACTACCCAGAATCCAGCTACTCCGGGCGGTGTGCCGGTGTATAATTATCCAACTTTAGGCGGGATCTACGAAACTGGCAATAATTACGTACAAAACTGGACCATTAGAAATTCACTCAGCTATGAAAACAGCTGGACCAATGGATTACACAGGCTGAATGCATTAGCAGGGCAGGAAGCCAATGAAACAAAATCAAATGGCCTTTCTACCAGGGTTAGAGGCTGGGATAGAGACCTCTTACGATCAACTCAGGCGATAGACTGGTATAGGCTGGGCAATGCGGGTATTGGAAACCGGATAGTCTCTAACACAACTACAATAATTTCTGATGGTTCCTTTAACGATACAGGTTTAGCAATAACGCGTTTCACCTCCTATTTCGGTAATCTGGCTTATACTTTTAACAATAAATACAGCCTAAATGCAAGTATCCGTGCCGATCAAAGTAATTTGTTTGGACTGGACAAATCAGCACAAAACAGGCCAGTATGGAGCATTGGTGGTAGATGGACGGTAAGCGACGAGAAATTTATGGCACAAGCTGAGTGGTTGTCATCGTTAGCCTTGCGCCTTACCTACGGTATTGCGGGTAATGCTCCTTCGCCGGGGACGGCTGCTTCCGACGATATCCTTGCCAGGTCAACCAGCAATTTCTCACCCGGATCAACGGCTTTAGAGATTGCTACCCCAGCCAACCGTACACTTACATGGGAAAGAACAGCTACAAAAAATTTGGGCCTTGATTTTGGATTTTTAAGGGGTAGAATTACAGGAACCATAGATGCCTACTACAGAAAAACCGAAGATTTACTTGGGAGTGTAATTACACATTCGCTTACTGGATATCCTAGTGTAACAGGTAATATAGGCACGCTGGAAAACAAAGGGGTAGAATTCAGTTTGAGTACGCGCAACGTTGAAAGCGCTGCATTTAGATGGGGTACAAACTTTAATTTTGCATTTAATAAGAATCAGATTACTTCTGTCAATCCAGCAACACCAGTAACTTCGGCATCTGGCAGAATCGCTCAGCAATTTGTTAATGGCTATGAGGCCTTTGCAATGTGGGCTTACAGGTTTGCCGGACTTGATCATGATTTCGGAGATCCCCTGGTCAGAAAAGCAGATGGAACCATTATCAAAGCACCGAGTGGAAATACCATACCCCGAGCAGAAGATGTAATGTTTATGGGAACAACGCAACCCAAATGGAGTGGAGGTTTGACTAACACATTTAATTATAAACAATTTAGCTTGTCTGCAAATGCCATCTTTAATTTTGGGCATGTGATGCGGAATGACATCAATACATTTTACAGTGGAAGATTATATGCAGGAAGTGCCTCCAATTTTGCAGGAAATATACATCCTGATTTTCTGCAGCGCTGGAAACAACCCGGTGACGAAGCTTTCACAAATATCCCCTCCTATGTGCCGGGAACAACAAGTCTTTCGCGGAGAAATACCGATTATTACACACAGGGAGACATCAATGTACTGGATGCTTCTTATGTGAAGTTAAGAGACATTTCGATTGCATATAGCTTACCAACTTCGATAATTAGAAGATTGGCTCTTCAACAGGTAACAATTCGGTCAAACATTAATAATCTCCCGGTAATTTGGGCAGCAAACCATGAAGGCATAGATCCAGACTATGGTGGTGGCTTTACCCGATCTTCAAGACCCAAGCAAGGAACACTATCATTTGGCTTAGATGTTAGATTTTAATTATAAACATATGAAACTAGTAGAAAAAAAATATGCTTTAGGACTTTGCCTGTTGTTGGTTCTTATGTCCTTATTTTCATGTAAAAAGTCTTTTTTGGAAATTATCCCGCCCGGAAGATTGATTGCCAAAAATACAAGTGACTATGCAGCCTTATTAATTGCGGGTAGGCAAATGGCTTTAATGAGCGGATACGATGCCCCTATGACAATGGGCGATGATGTATCGGCCATTGAACCTAACTTTGGAGGCGCCTCTTTGAGAATTCAACGGTTATTTAGATGGGATGCAAATATTTATCAACCTGATGAAGCCCCATCTGATCTATCCGGGCTATTATCTTCATTGTATGTAATCAACAAAGTGATCTCCGAAACCCCGAGTTCTATTGGAACGGATGCAGAAAAGGCTCAAGTTATGGCAGAGGCTCGTGCTATGCGTTCATTTGCCTTTTTCATGGCAATCCAATTATATGGCAAACCCTACGATGCTGCAACGGCGGCTACAGATCCGGGCTTTCCGTTGGTGACCCAGGCAGACGCTACACAAACAGCGTTTACGAGGGCATCTGTTAAGGAAGTATATGATTTTATTATTGCTGATCTGACTGCTGCGATTCCAAACTTGCCAACTACTATTCCCTACGGGACAAGGATGTGCAAGCCAACGGGACAAGGGCTTCTCGCAAAAGTGTATATCGCCATGCGTGAGTACAGTTTAGCCCTGCCTCTTCTAAACTCCTGCATCACTGATATCGGCTCTGTTGGTACTTCTGTAACACTCTATGATTACAACCAAACTTTAGGTACTAATGGCATCTGGACACCTATAGGCCCCTCGGGAATTAATTTTCCTTTAATTCAGAACAACAGAGAGGCATTATTCAGCAGGGTCACCATTAATCCTTTCACTGCAGGAAGCGCTTATGACATTATCCTTAGCGATAAAGCCCGTGCCTTATACCAGGCTTCTGACCTTCGTTTGTTATTTTTTGAAAACTCTTATCCGGGCGGACCCGTAGCCGGATTTCCGGGGAATCATATAAGGAGAAATTCACCAGCCCATACAACATGGCTAACCTTAGCAGACATGTATCTTTTACGTGCCGAATGTAAAGCCCGAGCCAATGATTTTGCTGGTGCCATTGCTGATGTTGTATACCTTAGGGCGAGAAGAATGCCTAACGGGGCCATTCCCCCCAGCGTTAATACAAATGACAAAGATCAATTGATCAGATTTATTGTAGAGGAGCGTATAAGGGAATTTGCGATGATGGGATTTAGGTGGTTTGACATGAGGAGACTCTCTTTAGATCCACTTTTTCAAAATGACACCTATACGCATGTTGTATTTCCGGCATCGGGAAATGCTCTTGATGGGGTGACAACTTTTACGCTTAACCCTACACGGTTAACCATGAGCATGCCTCCCCTAATCCTGACCCAAAGCCCCGATATGCCTGATAACCCATAACACAACTAAACAACTAAAAAGTCCTTCCAAAAATTATTGGAAGGCTTTTAATTATTTATCATAAGACAATCTAACCATGTTAAAATCATTTATTTTCACGCTGAGCTGTTTAATAGCGGCTTATGCGAGCGCACAAAACAATTTTAAGATTATTGGAAAAATCAGTCCCAGATACAGCGAAAGCAGCGTATCCCTGAGCTACCTTGATGAAAATGGCTTTAAAAGAGATACCGTTAAAGTTAAGAATGGCATGTTTTTAATTCAGGGCCATATTAAATCCCCCTCAAAAGCCAAACTTGCGATGGTAAATAATTCTACAGCCCAATCGCAGTCCCTGGCCGCCCAAATCAGGACACGCAATGAGCAGGATTTTTATCTGGAAAATGCAGAATTTAATGTATTGGGCGACTCCCTTGAAAATGCAATGATAAAAGGCGGGGCTTTACAGGAAGATTACTTAAAACTCCAGTCAAGTACAAGCACATATAGAAAAGAGATGAGCGCTATCCAAAGTCTCTTGCTAAAAGATTTGGAAGCAGGCAATACAAATATTAATCCTGAAACCACCGCTAAGCTTCGGCAACTTCGCAGAAAAATACAGGATACCAGTATGGATTTCGCAGCGGCAAACCCTGATTCTTACGTAAGTGTTAATATCATCTCTGAAATAGGTGGAGCAAGCAACCTGATGTATATAGCTGCGCATTATGAGGGACTTACTGAAAAGATGAAAAATACGGCTATGGCCAAAGAATTAAGGGGGCGTTTGGAAATTGCCAAAAAATCTTCTACAGGTAAAAAAGCTATTGATTTTATACAAAATGACGTAGATGGCATGCCTTTTAAGTTAAGCTCGATGCAAGGAAAATATGTACTTATAGACTTCTGGGCAAGTTGGTGCGGGCCATGCAGAGCTGAAAATCCGAACGTATTAAAAGCGTACCAAAAATTTAAAGACAAAAATTTCGAAGTATTGGGTGTATCTCTTGACAGTGATAAGGCAGCATGGTTAAAAGCAATTAAAGAAGATGGCATGCCCTGGAAACAGGTAAGTGATTTAAAAGCTCAGGAAAATGCAGCCGCTTTATTATATGGTGTTCGCGCTATTCCACAGAATTTTCTGCTCAACCCGGCAGGAATCATTGTTGCCACCAATCTTCGTGGTGAAGAATTAGAGAAAAAACTAGTGGATATAATCAAGTAAAACGATCAATTAAAATAACAACAAATTTATGCAGCTAAAAAACCTATCATTTGTAATCCTGCTGTTTAGTACCTTGCATAGCCTGGCTCAGCAACAAATTAATCCCCTTCTGGATTCTTTGCAAAAAGAAAAAGACCCCAGCGCATTTAATAAACTCGTCAAACAGCTTGAAGCAGGGACTGAAGATCAAATGGAAGTCCTTGTTCGGTTCTATGGTCGAAATGAAACAAAAGCAGACTCTTTACAAGCGGTGTTGATCAAACGTTTTCCACGAGGAAGAAATGCATCTAATGCCGCTCAGAATCAAATTGTTGAGGCAGCTCCAGAAAAACAGGAAGCCTTGTTTGCAAGGTATGTTAAAGATTTCCCTAACGCAAATGCAGATAACCTCAGTTTTAATGTTGCAAACAATATTGTAAATATTAACAGGGATATCCCCAAAGCACTAACATATACCAAGTATATGAAAGACATTATTAATAAAATAACGTTGGGCGAATCAATCCTTAAATACGATCCAACGGCAGCGGAACAATTTATTAAGCCTGAATTGGAATTGGCAAAACAAGCATTAATCAAATCTGATGCTAAGTTTGAGTATTATGCAGTGGCCTACACCTACAGTAAAATCTTAGCAGTGATGGGCAAAAACAAAGAAGCATTAAGCTATGCAAAAGAGGTATACGCTAATTTACCAAGAAAAAACAATGCACTTATCTCGCATTATGCGAATCTTTTAAGCTTAAACGGCGGATATCAAGAAGCATTTCCATTATTGGAGAAATTAGTTCTGGACGGAAAGAGTGACGACGAAACCAGGAAGCAACTGGAAGTGTCCTATAAGAAACTTAATCCTGGAACAGAAACTGCAAGCTATTTTGCCGCTTTGGATGAGAAACTTAAGGCGAGTACGATGGAGAGAGTAGCGCGCAGCAGAATAAACCGGGCTTCACCAAATTTCCGCTTACAGGATGAAACCGGAAAAATGGTTTCTCTGGCGGATTTTAAAGGTAAAACCATTGTTCTGGATTTTTGGGCCACCTGGTGCGGGCCATGTGTAAAATCTTTTCCTGCGATGCAAATGGCTGTGGATAAATACAAAGACGACCCAAATGTAAAGTTTCTATTTGTCCATACACTGGAGCGTGTTGCGGATCCGATAGCCGATGCGAAAAGGTTTCTTACGAACAACAATTACAACTTCAATTTGTATATGGATATAAAAAATCCTGTTACAAAGAAAAACGACACTGCAAATTCGTTTGGAATTGCCGGAATCCCTACCAAAATAATAGTGGACGGGGATGGGATGATCAGATTTACAACCTCCGGCTTTTCGGGCGGGAACGATGTTGTCGTTGCAGAGTTATCTGCTATGATTGACCAGGCTAAATCACCAATCTCAAACAACCGAAATATAAAACCATGATAAGAACACTAATCACCGCCATGCTGGGTATGTTTGCATTCACCGCAAGCGCCCAAGATGGATTTGTAGTCCAGGGAAAATTATATGAGGCCCAGGAGGGACAGAAAGTATTGCTGAACTACACACTTGAACGAAAATTGGTTCGGGACACGGCAGTACTGAAAAACGGGACATTTCAGTTTACAGGTAAGGTAGACTATCCGACAAGGGCGAACATCATAATGCCCCTAACCAGTATGGGTATCACTACGGGATCATTGAACAGCAAGGAATTTATGCTCGAAAATACGAGAATTACGATTACAGGAAAAGATTTGCAAAACGCTACGGTCACCGGTGGAAAAACACAATCCGATTACTTAAAACTGAGGGCTATGTTAAAACCAGTCCAGGAAGAGATGAACCCAATATCTGCAAAGCTAAGGGAGCTTTATAAGGCCGGGGATATAAAAGCTGCAGACCCTTTTGCCGCTCAGATGGAAGCTTTGCGAAAAAAAGCTACGGCTATAGAAGAAGAATTTGTGCTGAAAAACCCAGACTCTTATATCTCATTAAACCTCGTCTTAAGCCGTATGACTAATATAGACGAAACAAAACTAGGCCCATTGTATGAGGCTTTAAGCCCTGGGATGAAAGCCAGCCCAAATGGAAAATACATCGGAGAACGATTAGCATTGGCCAATAATGTAGGAATTGGCAAGACTGCCCTTGATTTTGTCCAAAAAGACCTGAATGGTAAAAGCATTTCACTTTCATCATTTAAGGGGAAATACGTGCTGATTGATTTTTGGGCAAGCTGGTGCGGACCTTGCAGACAGGAAAATCCTAACCTGCTTAAAGCATACGATAAATTCAAGGATAAAAAGTTCGAAATTTTAAGTATATCGATGGACAACAACAAGGAGGCCTGGGCAAAAGCAATTAAAGAAGATGGCTTACCATGGATCCATTTGTGTGACTTTAAGGGACCAACCAATGCTGTAGCAGTTTTATATGATGTAAAAGTTATACCGCAGAATTTCCTTGTTGGACCTGATGGTAAGATCCTGGCGAAAGACCTTCACGGTAAGGATTTGGATAAAATGCTGACAGAACTTATCCGGTAGAACTTCTTAAGACCATTAGCGGGCCGGTTATTCAAAAAAGTTAGGGGTCATTTAAAACCCGGCCCCTAAAATTATCCATCAGTAATAATGGTAGTAAATACCGTAATCTGTATCCTATTTACCTGAAAGTATGGACAGATATTTGTAGATATTATTGCATATGTATACTACGTGATATGCAAAAATTGAAAAAATAATGATACAGAAATGCAAACAGTTAAATTAAATAATGGTATTGAAATGCCGGTTCTGGGATTCGGTGTATTTCAGGTAACAGACCTGGCAGAATGTGAAAGAAGTGTGGTGGATGCGATTGAAACTGGATACAGGTTAATTGACACAGCGCAATCTTACATGAATGAAGAAGCAGTAGGAACAGCGATTAAAAAAAGCGGAGTAGCCCGGGAGGAACTTTTTGTAACCACGAAGCTTTGGATAAAAGCGCAAGGATACGAAGGTACAAAGAAGGCATTTGAAGCCTCCCTTAAGAAACTACAGCTTGAGTATTTGGACTTGTATCTGATCCATCAACCTTTTGGAGACGTTTATGGTGAGTGGCGGGCAATGGAGGAATTGTACAAAGCCGGGAAGGTTAGGGCAATTGGTGTGAGCAATTTTCAGCCGGACAGACTAATTGACCTGATCGTAAATAATGAGATAGTTCCGGCAGTGAACCAGGTTGAAACACATCCCTTTCACCAGCAACTGGAAGCACAGCAGTTTATGCTGGACAATAATGTTCAAATAGAATCCTGGGGACCGTTTGCAGAGGGCAAAAATGATTTGTTCAGCAATGCTCTTCTTAAATCTATTGGGGATAAATACAATAAATCAATTGCCCAGATAGTGTTACGCTGGCTAACTCAAAGAGGTGTTGTAGCCATACCAAAGTCGGTACGTAAAGAGCGCATGGCAGAAAACCTGAATATTTTTGATTTTGAACTTACGGAACAGGATATACTTGACATTAAAACCCTGGACACAAATACCAGCAGCTTTTTTGATCACCGCGACCCGGCAATGGTGAAATGGCTTGGAGAGCGAAAACTTTAAGTGTTAAAGTACACCTCAGACAAAAAGAAGGTGGCTATTGGTTCACTGATAAATAACAATCATGGAAAACTTAGAAAATAAAAATGCTGCTTCCAGCTTTAACCGTCGCAGTTTGCTCAAAGGCGGGCTTGCGCTTGCAGGCGCATCGCTATTACCTGACATCAGTACTGCTGCTCCCGGGCAATTGACAACAGCACCGGAAAAAGATTTAAAAGGACGCCGGAAACTTGGCCATTTGGAGGTTTCCAGTATTGGACTTGGTGTACAGAATATGCACAGAACCTATCAAACAACGATCCCATCCCGACCCGAAATGATCAACATCATCCGAAAGGCCTACGAGAAAGGTGTTACCTTGTTTGATACTGCAGAAGCCTACGGGCCTTTTGAATGTGAAAAGATTCTTGGAGAAGCGACTGCATCATTTAGAAATAAGATTGTAATTGAAACAAAATTTGGTTGGAACATTGATCAAAACACGGGGCAACGACTTCCAGGCTTAAACAGCAGGCCGGCGCATATAAAGGAAGTGGTTGAAGGTATGCTTAAACGTTTGCGCACAGACCGGATTGACCTGTTATACCAACATAGGGTAGATCCGGCGGTGCCCATTGAAGACGTGGCAGGGGCTATAAAAGACCTCATTACCGAGGGTAAAGTATTACACTACGGGTTATCGGAACCGGGGCCACAAACGGTAAGGCGGGCACATGCAGTTCATCCGGTAACAGCTATTCAAAATGAATATTCGCTTTTATGGCGTGGCCCGGAGGAGACCATCATTCCATTGTGTGAAGAACTCGGTATTGGTTTTGTTTGCTGGAGCCCGCTTGGCGTAGGCTTTACCACTGGGGCCATTGACGAAAATACACGCTTTGCTGCTGGCGACATCCGTGGTGGAGAGTCAAGGTTTTCGCCGGAGAACCTGGGCAATAATATGGCGCTGGTTAAATTATTAAAAAACTGGGGCGTAAAGAAAGGGGCCACGCCTGGTCAAATCTCGCTTGCCTGGCTTCTGGCACAAAAACCATGGATTGTACCAATTCCCGGTACAACACAAATGCAACACATGCTGGAGAATATTGGAGCAGATGAGGTAAAATTTACTACAGAAGATTTAAAACAGTTTAATCTGGACTTAGCGGCCATCTCCATTAAGGGTATGCGATTGCCTCAGGCTGTTTTAAACTTTTCAAATGTTGAGGCGCCTGCCAAAGGATAGTAGCCTGGCAGCTTAAAATAAGTACAAACAAATGAACAAGAACATTAAATCTATTGCGTTGATGACGGCGCTGCTTTTGAACATTCTTTGTGGTTGTTCAAAAGCACAAAGTACCGCATCTGAAAAGGGGGAAATGTTGAAAGATAAAAATGTATTGATCGTTTACTTGTCCCGTACTAAAAATACGAAGGCGATAGCAGAGATGATCCATAAAAATGTTGGTGGAACTTTGGCCTCTTTGGAGCTTAAAACCCCCTATCCTGAAGATTATAAAGCTATTGTAGACCAAGTGGCCAAAGAAAATGAAACCGGCTACTTGCCACCGCTTGCAACACAGATTGACAATATGGAGAAATATGACATTATATTTCTTGGCTTTCCGACCTGGGGAATGCAATTGCCGCCACCTGTTAAAAGCTTCCTGAAGCAATATAATTTTAAAGGAAAAACCCTGGTTCCTTTTAACACCAATGCTGGCTACGGAATTGGAAGCTCTTTTGATACGGTAAGGGATTTAAGCCCCGGAGGTCATATACTGGAAGGCTATACTACAAAAGGGGGTATAGAAAGGGATGGCGTATTATTTGTGATACAGGGAACAAAAGAAAAACAGGTACAGGTGGAAATAACGACCTGGTTAAAGAAACTAAAAATGATTATTTAAAAGTGTTTTATGAAACTAACTCAAAAAGCAGCCGTGCTGCTGATATTATGTATGATGGCATTGAGTGTAAAATCACAACAACATAAACCAATGAACACTACTTTAACCTCAAAGGAAAAGGGACTGGTTACCCTGGCTTCTTATGCTGCAAAAGGGGATTTGCTTAAATTGAAAGTTGCCTGCATTACCGCACTTGATTCGGGAATTACGGTTAATGAAATTAGGGAAGGCTTGGTGCATATTTATGCTTACTGCGGTTTTCCACGAAGTTTAAGGGGCTTAATGACCTTTATGGATGTTTTAAAAGAACGCAAAGCTAAAGGCATTAATGACACACAAGGCCGCGAAGCATCACCAGTTAAAGATTCCAGAAGTAAATATGAACGCGGAAAGGAAACATTGGAGAAGCTTTCCGGAGTTAAGGAAGGTGGTACAAAGACCGGTTACGCTGCTTTTGCACCTGAAATAGAGGCATTCCTTAAGGAGCATTTGTTTGCGGATATTTTTGACCGAGACATTTTAACGTATCAGGAACGGGAATTGGTAACGGTAGCTGTGCTTAGCAGTATAGGGGGTGTTGAGCCCATGCTGCGATCACATTTAGGCCTTTGTTTAAATGTTGGTATAAAGCCTGGACAGTTACGAGAGTTTATGTCAATTATAAAAAACACCGTTGCCCCGGCTGACGCTGCATCAGCGGAAGCTGTTTTAAATGAAGTCCTAAAAGAAAAAGCATAAGAAACTTTATCCTTATTTTTACCTGTATAACATAAACTAACTTACATCCACACAGAACGAGATTTATAAATATTTCTCTGGAACAAAGGACTTCTTTTTGAGTTGAAGCTAAGCTTTGAAAATTATTTGGCTTCATTGGCTAGAAGAGGAAATAAATAACAATACCAAACCTACCGGAAAAATGTAAGCTGGTATGTATAAAACCACTAGAATTTAAAGTATGAAAACAACAATCCTTATCGTATTATTGGTATTATTCGGTTTAAAATGGTCGTTTGCACAGAGTACAACGCAAACACCCTCATCAAATACTACAATTCCTACAAAAGCTGAGCAGGAAATCCTTGATCTTTCCAGGGCAAAATGGCTGTGGATGGCAGACAAAAAATTAGATACCTTAGATGACCTCTTTGTTGAGCGCGCGGTCTTTGTTCACATGAGCGGAAGCTCAAATAAAGCCAGGGAAATGGAAGTGATTAAAAGCGGTATGATTTGGTATAAGAAAGCCGAAATTTACAGTGCTACGGTAAATATTTTCGGAAACACCGCAATACTCCTGAACGATATTGACTTGCAGGCCGTTGTTGGCGGAAATGAAGTGGTTAACCCCTTTATGGTAACCGAAGTATATCTGAAAGAAAAAGGAAAGTGGAGAATGGGGTCATTGACCTTCTCGCATTTGAGAAGACCTGTTAAAATGGTTATCAATAAATAGCATGATACGTATTACTGATATGCCTACCATTTTTACTGATTTTTAAACATATTGTCAGTTCAATGTATTTAAATAGTAAATTTGAGTAACCACTAGATCATCTACATATGATTACATTAAAAATTAATCAGCAGCCGCATACCATAGATGCAGATCCTGAGATGCCTTTATTATGGGCGATCCGTGATCTTGTTGGCCTAACGGGCACTAAGTTTGGCTGCGGCGTTGCACAATGCGGCGCTTGCGTTGTACACCTTAACGGTGAAGCCGTAAGATCTTGCGTAACCAAAGTAAAGCGGGCTGTTGGGCAGGAAATTACAACAATTGAAGGTTTATCAGCAAACAATGACCATCCTTTACAGCGGGCCTGGAATGAAGCGGATGTTCCGCAATGCGGTTATTGCCATTCTGGTCAGCTGATGTCTGCCGCAGTTTTGTTGAAAGAAAAACCCAACCCAACTGATCAGGAGATTGATGATGCCATGGCCGGCAACATCTGCAGGTGCGGCACCTATCTGCGTATCCGCAAAGCCATACATTTAGCTGCAGAAATGCAAAAGAAGGAAGGTGGTGTAAGATGAAAGCGGTAATTGTAATGGCCATTGTGCTTTCCATGATTGCGATCATGGCTTTTGGATTGAATGGCGATAGCGAGCCAAAAACTGCCGCCCCTGCCCCACTAAAGATTAAAAAAGACAGTATTGCCTCTGTAGCTGCATTTAAACAAGTATATCGGGTATTGATGAGTCCGCGCTGCATGAACTGCCACCCCTCAGGTGACGTTCCTTTGCAGGGAGATGACAGTCATTTACATACCATGTTGCCTAAAAGAGGCCTGGACGGCAAAGGTGTATTGGCGATGAAATGTGCCAATTGTCACCAGCCAGAAAATACGCCTGGTTTGCATACCCCCCCGGGCAATCCAAACTGGCATTTGCCACCTGCCGACATGAAAATGGTATTTCAGGGCAGAACTCCCCGTCAGCTGGCCAAACAAATGGTAGACCCAAAACAGAATGGCCATAAAAACATGCAGCAGTTAATTGAACACGCAGACGATGGTTTAGTATTGGCTGGCTGGAATATGGGCGAAGGCCGCACTAAACCGCCAATGAGCCATGCTGCATTTAAAAAAGCATGGATTACCTGGATTACCACAGGCGCTTATGCCCCGAAAAAATAAATTGACTCTTTAATCTTAGCATATGTCAGTATCAGAAGAAGTTGAGCACCTGTCCAGAAGGAATTTCCTTAAGATTGCAGGTATAGGAAGTACGGCCCTTTGCCTTGGACTATATATGTCTGGCGAGGCTGAAGCAAAAGTAATCAATGCAGTGCCAAATCCTCTTGGCAATGCAGGTGTAGAATTGGCCGCCTGGATCATCATTAATACCAATGGTAAGGTGACGCTGATTTGTCACCGGGCAGAAATGGGCCAGGGTGTTTACCATTCCATTGCCCAGATTATTGCGGAAGAACTGGAAGTTGATTTGTATGGGGTAGATATTCAGCTTACGCAGGGCGATGAGAAAAAATACGGCAGCCAGCTAACGGGCGGCAGCTCTACTGTACGAGGAAGTTACAAAAACCTCCTCAAGTTGAGTGCAACTGCACGTGAAGTACTAATTATGGCCGCGGCATCCCGCTGGAAAGTACCTGCTGAGGATTGCTATGCTGAATTGGGGCATGTAATCCATAGGTCTTCAGGCAAAAAATTCCATTATGGTGAACTGGTAGAAGAAGCCAGCAAACTAAGCGCACCCGCAACAGTAAAATTAAAGGAAAGAAAAGACTATAAGGTGATCGGCAAAGCATCGCACCGCCGTGACTCACCCATGAAAACCAATGGTGAAGCCATTTTTGGAATTGACAAAAGAATTCCGGGTTTAAAATTTGCTGCCGTTGAACGGAACCCGCGTATGCGGGGAAAAGTGAAAAGCTTTGATGCTTCTGCTGCGTTAAAGGTTCCCGGCGTAAGCCATGTATTTAAAGTAGTGATGGGTGTATGGGACACGGATCGCGAGGGCGTAGCTGTGGTAGCCAACTCTACCTGGGCGGCCATGCAAGGCAAAAAAGCGCTACGAATAGAATGGGATGACACTGGCTTTGAACACGTTAGTACACCAGAAATCTACAAACGCCATCGCGAATTGCTACAAAGCAGCGAAGGCTTGCCTTTAAAGACGCAGGGCGACCCAACAGGAGTTATTGCCCAGGCAAAAGACAAGCTGGATGTAGTTTATGAAACACCTTACCAGTCTCACAGTTGCATGGAACCGGTAAACTGCATTGCTCATTTTCAGGGCGATAAAGTAGAAATTTGGGGACCTGTACAGGCACCCAACTGGATCCAGGATTATGTGAGTAAAAAATTGGGCCTGGCAAGGGAGAAGGTTATTGTGAACATGACCTTTTTGGGTGGAGGATTTGGAAGAAAGGCAATGCCGGACTATCCATATGAAGCGGTTATGGTTTCAAAAGAGATTGGAGCACCGGTACAGGTGGTTTGGACCAGGGAAGATGATGCCACACAGGGGCCTTACCGTCCGGGGGTCTCTTACCGTTGCGAAGGGGCTGTGGAGAAAGGTGAAATTACTGCGCTCAAATTCCGGATGGCGGGTCAAAATAACGACCACTGGCGGGGTGGTGACAATGGAAAGCCAAACAGAAGTACCTCAGAGGGATTTTTAAAACCTTATTATGACAGTATAAAAAACATCAGTTTTGCGGATGTACCTTTTAAAACACCGATACCCACCAGTTTCTGGCGTTCGGTATACGCATCTACCAACGGCTTTGCCTATGAAAGCTTTTTAGACGAAATTGCCCAAAAAGCCATGCAAGATCCGCTTGAACTGAGAAGGAAATACCTGAAGGATGAAAGAAGCCAGCTCCTGATCGATAAAATGGAAGCGGTTTCGGGTTGGAAAAGCAGAAAAAAGAACGAGGGCTATGGCGTAGCCATTACGGAATGTTTTGCCAGTACCGTTGGCCATATAGTTAAGGTGTCTAAAGCGAAAACCGGCGGCATCCACATTGACAAAGTTTGGGTAGTGGTGGACTGCGGCTGGTACGTGAACCCTGACATCATCAAAGCCCAGGTGGAAGGTAGTGTGGTGATGGCTATAGGCGCGGCAACTACTCATGAGATTACCTTTAAGGATGGTATGGTAGAGCAACGAAATTTCTATGATTACAAAATGCCGAGGATCACGGACATTCCGCCGACCGAAGTATACATTATGGAAAACGATGCTGATGCGGGCGGTATGGGCGAACCTGGATTCCCCCCCTTTGCCCCTGCCTTAACGAATGCCATTTTCGACTTAACAGGCAAAAGGATCAGAAAACTTCCGTTTGACCTGGCAGCAGTTTAAATAAAAAATTAAGGCAGCACCTCTTCCAGATGCTGCCATAATCGTTAAAAACCAGTTGAAGTTGTCAATTCCTTCCAGTTTTCCAGATCTGCTTTCACCAGTTCCATTTTCTGATAAGCAAGGTCATAAGCATCCTGGCCAAGAAACAAATGAAGCGGGGGATGTTCAGCTTCTGCTGCCGCAATAATTACAGCTACACCTTTTTCCGGATCTCCTGGCTGGTTGCCGTTGATGCTGTTTTGATGGGCATCCTGTGAGTCGCGTACTTCTTTATAAGCTTCAATAGGATTTTTGGGGACATTTAAAGATTCGGCGGTAAGGAAATTAGTCCTGAAATAACCTGGAGACACGATACTGGCATGAATTCCAAAAGCCTTTACTTCTGTAGCCAGTGATTCTGTGAAGCCCTGCATCGCAAATTTAGTGGCGCAATAGATGCCAAAGCCTGGAAACATTCCTGTAAAACCGCCTATAGACGAAACGTTAATGATGTGACCCGATTGTTGTTTCCTTAGATGAGGCAAGACCTGGCGAATAACGTTCAAAGCACCAAATACATTGACGTCAAAGTTTTCACGCGCTTCTTCATCACTCAATTCTTCTAGTCCACCACTTAAGCCATAGCCAGCATTGTTTACCACCACATCAATTTTGCCAAAAGTGCTGATGGATTTTTCGATGGCTTGCTGTACGCTGGCTTCAGATTTTAAATTCATCTCCAGGGGTAGGAAGCTGTCAGCAGCTTCCGTTACAGCAGCCCTTAAATCTTCGATACTTCTGGAGGTCGCCACTACTTTGTAGCCATCTTTTAATAATTTTTTAACAAGGGTTAAGCCCAGTCCTTTGGAGGCACCGGTAACAAACCAAATTTTTTCTGTGTTCATAATTGTCGTTTTGATGTTTCAAAGGTACAGCGCTTTGGGAGCTGCCGTTTGCGTAAATCAAGCCGATTGTTACGAAATTCAAACCGCTATTTAGGCCATCCTGTAGCGGCTAGGTGTAAGTTGTGTTTGCTTCTTAAAAAAATTATTAAAATGTGCAGGTTCCTCAAACCCCAGACTGTAACCAATTTCAGATACATTCCAGTCTGTATGCTTCAGCAGGGATTTCGCCTCGCTCAGCAACCTTTCCGCAATTAAATCTGTCGTTGTCCTGCCGGTAGTTTCTTTAATTGCCCTGTTCAGATGGTTCACATGTACAGAAAGTTGTTCAGCAAAATTCTTGGCAGAACGCATACTAAACCTTTGTGATGGGCTTTCGATAGGAAATTGTCTTTCCAGCAATTCAGTAAAAATAGAGGTAATGCGCGATTTCGCATCAGGATGCCGGTATAAGCTTTCCGAAGGCCTGGATTTCAGGGCAATGTGTGTCAGTTCCGTAATGTAATTCCTGATCAGGTCATACTTAAAAGTATAGTCAGATGCAATCTCTTCAAACATTCTTTTAAAAATTCCGGCAATCTGCTCATCTTCCTGCTCGCTAAGGATATAGGCAGGCTTCCCGTCTGTGCGGTACATGGGCAGGTCATTTAAGCCAAGACCTATGTTTTCAGTAAAAAAGGATTTTGTGAAGATACAGAAAAAGCCCGTGGTTTCGCTGGTTAAAGGCTCCCAGGTATAAGGTACATGCGGATTAAAAAATACCAGGGTACTGCCGTCAATTTCAATGCTCTTGTCGGCATAGTGGTACCTGTTTTTACCGCGGATTAAGGTAATCTTAAAAAAATCCCTGCGGTTATAGGTAATCGGTTTGGCATTAACACCCGTGCAATCTTCCAGTCTAAAAACATTAAAATGCCCGAGGTCCTTATGCAGGTCAACGGGCAGATAATTTAATTTGTGCTTGTAAAAGTCTTCCAGTGATTCAGCTTTTGTCATGATAAACAGGTTTAATCGTTACTCCTTCCCCAGACAAAGATAGGGGTATGATGGGCTGGATAGATTATATCAATCAAATCATTTATTGCAAAATTCAAACACTACTTACTTAGCCCTCAAGGTTTTTCTGTAGCAAAGGCAGCACTACGTATTTAACAATCGTGTGCGCTACCAGTGATAATGCCATTGTAAATACAAGGATCATCGCCTTCTTTGTTGGGGTATCAAAATAATCCAGGAAGTTAGATTGCCCGGTACCACTGTAAAGCAAGGCCAATATAAAAATAAAAAGGCCGGTAAACCATAAGGTCAGGTGCGAGTAGAAATACCTTTTTCCGGCAAGTTTGGACTGCGGAAAGGCAGTCAACAAAAGAATTAGGTGCGCTAAAAAAAAGATGATAGCGGCTGAGATTAAAGCGTAGAACATAAATTAAAATTTTCACTAATATACTATTATACTAGAAAGATACAAATTTTACACCCAGGCTTAACCAGCGTGAAGGAAGCGGAATGGCTCCAATCTCAAAATATTGCGTGTCAAAAATATTCTGCGCATCAGCATATAGTGTAAGTTTTTTAATGGTCTGACTGATCCTGAAATCGTTGATCCAGTAAGACGGGCCCATAATTCTTTGGTTAAGGCGTGTAGCAAACAACACAGAGAAATTGGCATATTTATAATCAATGGTGTTGGTTACCTGGTGTTTTAAGGAAGAAAGCTGGTACTTGTAGGCAAGACCTTGATCCATGTCTTCAAAATCTGAGTTTAGATAAGAATAGGCCATTTCAAAGTTGAATTTTGAAACTCCGCTAAGCTCCAGGCCATAGCCAGAACGTACGTTAAAGCCTTTGGTAACCATAGTTCCCACGTTATTGGCCTGCCATGGATCTGTGACTACTGCACGTGTCCAGTCTATAAACCGATTGATTTTCCTATATAAAACATTAGCATTGAAAGTAAAATTCCCTTTCAGCGCCTTTAACCCTCCTTCGGTTTGGAAGGCACTTTCCGGGCTCACATCAGGGTTTCCGATATTTCCAGGACGTTGGTTTAAATACAAATCTGTAAAGGAAGGCAAACGCTGACTTGTTCCAATATTTCCAACAATTTTAAAAATATCGTTCAGCGCATAACTGGCATCAAGTCCCGGGTATACCTGCCACTTGTAGGCCGAATTATAATTGATGTAAGTGCCCAGGTTCACATTCAGGTTTTTCAGCAAGTCAGTTCGGTATTGGGTGTAAATGCCCACGTTTTCACGGTTGTGTTTGCCAATATTTGAAGAGTTGATGTTTTCGCTTCTAAGCTCGGCACCAAAGCCCAATTCTCCGCGCTCCAATTTGTACGAGCTGGTTAATTCTGCGGCAAAGGAATTTGTATTGTGTTTACTTACACCTGCATTTGGATTTACCTTGCCAAAATAACGATAATCATCAAAATTATACCGGTAACTCAGTCTGGGTATCAGCACCCAGCGGTCTGATAAGGTATGTTTTGATTGCAGCGCTGCAATTGTAGTTTGTACCGTCTCCGTAGAATTCCTATCTGCCGGAGCGGCGTAAAAGCCATTAGCACCGAAGGTATTTTTTGTGTAACCAAAAGAAGTCATGATCTCATTTGCACTGTCAATTTGAATGTGCCCCTGGTACATCAATCTGGTATTTTCAAACTGCGTATTGAACCTGTAACCATTGCTTTTATCGTGCGATCCAAAAACCGAATGCTGATGCTTTTGTTTGCTGAGTACTGCACCAAGTTGTAGTCCCTGGTTATAAAATGTTTTTCCAGTACCTTCTGTATCTTTTTCAAAATTCGAACCTCCATGGGCATCTACGAGAAAGCCAGATTTGCTGGGCTTTTTAGTAATGATGTTAATTGCCCCTGTTAAGCTGTTGATGCCATAAATCCTAGCAGCAGGTCCTCTGACCACTTCAATTCTTTCGATAGCTTCTACCGGGATGGGCAGGTTCAGCATGTTGTGGGCAGTGTGAGCATCTATAATCTTGGTGCCGTTTAAAAGTACTACTGTCTGTTCAAAACTTCCCCCATCAATACTCACATCAGCCTGACCACCCATTGGTCCCCTTTGTCTCAGGTCTACCCCGTTGGCATATTGTAAGACCTCTTGTAGCGTACGCGCCGGTAATTTAGCAATCATGGCCTTGTCAATGACGTATACGTTCCTGTTCTGTTTAGATATTGGGGTATTGAACCCATTTTCAGTAATCACTACTTCGTTAATGGTAATTACGGTGTCTTTTTTGGGGCGCTGTGCGTATAAGTTTGCACTCCATAATAACATCGCAACAAAATAAATTGGTTTCATTTGATTTATAATTTTTGCCAAATGTAAGCGCTACCCGGACTATTGTCTGGTGCCGGTTTTGAGAAATTAGCTAGTCCGGATGAGGGCTGTTGGCAAACATTTATGAATGATGCTGATGCAGGTTTCCATTTCTTCCTTGCTTAAGTTGCCAAAACCCAGCCTCATGGCCGATGTGTGTTTATCCTGGTAAAGTAAAGTCTTAGGGATAAAGAGGTTGTTTTTTTCGCAGCTTTTACTCAACTGGAACAAATTGATCTGCTTTTTCCATTTCAGCCAAACTGCGAGTCCGCCGCTGGGGAGCTCAAATTCCACTTCATCAGCCAGGTATTGGGATAGCAAAGCAGCCAAATGATCGCGTCTTTCCTGGTAAACTTTTAAAGATTTGCGCATATAGCGGTGAATTTCTCCATCCTCAATCATCTCGCCCAGCACCTGTTCCATCAAAATATCACCCTGCCGGTCTATAATGCCGAGGTATTTGCGCATTTCGGCCATCAGGTTTTCAGGCGCCACAATAAAGCCCGTGCGGAATCCCGGTGCCAGAGATTTTCCGAGTGCGCCAATGTAAACGACCATCCCTTTGTGATCTGCACTGCAGAGGGGAAGAACAGGACTTTTATTGTAATGGAAATCGTAATCATAATCGTCTTCCAAAATCACAAAGCCGTATTCAGCGGCCAAATTCAGGAGCTGCATTCTCCGCTGCGGACTCAGAGTTACCGTGGTAGGATAATGGTGGTGCGGCGTAATGTATACCATTCTTACCTGCTGTTTTTCGCAAATGCGTTGGATATAATCCACATCAATACCATCATTGTCAATGGGAACCGTCTGGATCCTGGCGCCATTTTTTTGCAAAATCATGTTTACAGAGAAATATCCAAGCGTTCCAACAAGTACCAGATCGCCTTGGGCAAGCAGGATCCTGGAGGTGATGTATACACTCATTTCTGTGCTGCGGGTAATCAGCAGGTTCTTGCCGGAAATGTGCAATCCCCTGGAAAGATTGAGGTAGTTACAAAGGTTGGCTTTAAAATATTCACTTCCTTCCTGGTTATAGCCGCTCAGCTTTTTACGGTTCGATTTTCTTTTGAGGTTTGCGCTATAACGTTGTGACAGGTCACTGATTTGGATCAGGCGAATATCGGGGCTGCCATCATTTAAAACATAGTCGCAGTCAGACAGCTCAAAAGGATTGTCGAGGATATTAGTTTGGCTAAAAGTAAAACCCGCGGCATTGGGGTAGGATGCAGTTGAAGTAGCCTTATCGGTACGTATTTTGACCGGGCTTTTGTGCATGCCATGCAGCAGTACTGTCCCTTTATTTGGAATGGTTTCTACCCATTCCTGTTTTTCCAGTTCTTCATAAGCCGCCACAATGGTATTGCGGTGCAGGCCTAGTATTTTGGCCAAAATGCGTGTGCCCGGGAGCCGGAGGCCGGCACTCAAATAACCACGCTGTACCGAATCAATAATCCTTTCTGCAATTTGTCTGTAAACCGGCAAAGTTGAATTGTTATTGATTTGAATAAGGCTCCTGTAAGGGATTTCAGCTGGGCTACTCATGATCTTAAAACTGACTCAGTATCTTGGCCCGCTAAGCTACAGATTTTGCAGGTTAATTGTTTAAGCCCTGTCTTAGCTTTTATTAACTTATCCAGATGAGCCTGATTTAAATGAAGAGAAGTTGCTTTTATATAACAACAATTCTGCTAATGCTTACCGAAGTATTCTTCATCTGTAACAGGCTTTAGCCATACAGCCCCTCCGATATTGGTGTTAGTACCGATAGCTACATGGGTCATTGCTTCTGTAGGTGAGGCACCATGCCAATGCGCTATATTAGGGGGACACTTCAGTACATCACCCTTTTTGATAACCTCTACAGGTTTTCCTTTTTCCTGATAAAGGCCCTTACCTTCTGATACCAACAGGATTTGGCCACCTTTGTGAAAATGCCAGTTGGTTCTGGCTCCGGGTTCAAAAGTCACAGAACCGATGTTTACATTATGAACGGTATCGGTTTGCAGCAGATAATTGAGCCAAACCCTTCCGGTAAAATTATCATTTGCAACTTTCTCTCCCTTAGGAAATATTGCTTTGCTTGTACTGCATGAATACAATCCCATTATTGCAATGGCAAAAACCATATGCATACGTTTGAATAATTTTGCTTCTTTCATTGTATTACAGATTTTTATTAAAGAAAGTATTCAATTTGGCCAGGGCAACATTGACGTACTCTGGCTTCCAATAGCTTTGTATATGGGTAGCACCATCAATGATAAAAAGCTCTTTACTTTTGGCATTAGTAGCTTTTGGGAAGGCTTCGTCAGTCATATATTTCGTATCGGCTTTACTTCCAGCCATCATAAGGAGCGGCTGGTTGATTAGATCCATTCGCTCAGCGGCGTCCCAGGTCATCAAATCGAGCATACTGCTCATGGTATACAGAAAGGTAGAATTTGGATGTGCGTGGCTTCTGTAATAATACTGGTATCCTTCACGGTATAAATCAGTAGGGATTTTTTCAATTTCTTCATCGGTGATGCTGGCCACGCCTGCATAGGTAATTTTACCACCAGCGGCTTCCTGAGCCCGGGCATCTGAAGCTTTTTTTAAACGTTCCTGGATGGTAGACATTTGAGCATTTTGAAAGCCATTACGCCTTACCTCACCTGAATTGAACATACTTAGGGTGGCCACAGCTTTGAACCGCTTATCCGATTGGGCCGCTTTCAAAGTATAACCACCGCCGCCACAAATACCTAACACACCGAGACGGCCAGCATCAACTCCTGCATATTGGCTTATAAAGTCGGCCATGCCACGTATATCTTCAGTTCTGTAAAAGGGTTTATCTGTATGGCGCGGCTCGCCCCCACTTGCACCCTGATATGCAGCATCTGCAACTATAGTGATATATCCCAAACCTGCCAGGCCCTGTGCATATAGTCCGGCAGTCTGCTCTTTAATACCCCCATTAGGGTGGGCAACCACTACCGCCGGATATTTTTGAGCAGCATTATAACCTGCAGGTGTATAAACATTGGCTGCAATATTAATCCCGTTTAATTTATATGTTACAGGATAAATATTCACTTTTCCCGTTATATTTTCTGTAATGGCATTACCATACACCAGACCAAAGGGATTTTTTAACTTTGTTTGAGCGCCAGACAGGCCACTTGCAGCCATCAATATTACGATTAGAACCAATTTTATCTTCTTCATTTCTTGTTTTATTTCATGTACACCTTAATCAAGCTTCTTCTCTTTCAGCCAATTGGACATCATATCGGCTATTTGAATATTATTTAAATCTGAAAAAGGGAAATGCGTATTCCCTTTGAGTCCTGTTTCAGGAAGGTGAATCACTGTAACATCCCCTCCCTTTTTATTTACGGCATCCCGCCATAATTTTGCCATCTCCAAACGTGCCCGCCAACCGTCTGCACCTGAGTTTTTTGATGGCTTATCCGGAATATTATCTCCGTAATAAATTACAATGGGAATTTTAGTTAATAGCAGAAAATCCTTTAAAGGCACACTTGCAGCCTCCAGTGCTCCTGCTGAACTTAGTATTGGCGAAGGAACCTCGCCTTCAGGAAACAAAAACCCACTTCCTGGCTCATAACACACAATTGCTTTTATATTTTGATTTTTAATTGCGGTAACCCAACCCATACCTCCAGAATGGGAATGCGTAACAAGAATTGCAGGACCAATTTTATTAACAAGTGCAGCAGCGGCATCAGTAGTAACTTTTACATCAATTGTTCCTAAATTTGGCGTCATGGAACGAAAGTATTGATTAAGTGTTTCCTTATCGCGTGCAAATTGGACACCATCAAAATAGTTGGGCCATATTCCCACACGAAAAACACCAAACCATTGCTGTTCATCTGGAACTGGTTTAATTGAAGCTGTATCCATACTTCTACCTGCATTGCCCCTCCTTGGCTGATCTATCAAATAAACGGGAAATCTTCTGCGCAAAAAGATGTTTTGAAAACCCTCTCGTCCGTCAGGAGTAGTCTCCCAGGTTTTAGAAAATTGACCAATACCATGCCACATGACTAGGGGATATTTACGGGCATTAGCAGGTACCTGATAAAAAACATAAGCATGATCTCCGCTAAATGTCTGTCCTGCCGGAGAAATATTAAAGGGATCGAACGTACCAGCGTTTGTAGTGATGGTCCCTCCTATTGCAAAACTACCCTGTTCTTCAATGACCATAGGTGATTGCTTTTTAGAACGCTGTGCATGTGTAAACGTAATATTGGAAAGAAAAACTGAAACCAATAAGAATTTTGCTATCTTCATATACTTCAATCTAATGTTACAAATCTCTGGTTTGATTGCTAGTGCATCGGTATACCAATTACGGATATTTCTACCAATATCACTTATTGGTAACACCGCCTCATCACTAGTAAGCTATAATGTCTATTTTTGTATAAGATAACAAGCGGATAATGGAACAGTTATATAATTTTGATACAATTAGTGAGTACAATGCTTTCAATAATCATGAAACATTACATCCTCTGGTTAGTATTGTAGATTTCTCAAAGGCCAATAGGAGAACTGGTTCCCGAATGACATTTGGGCTGTACTGTATTTTCCTAAAAGAAGTGCATTGTGGCGATTTGAAGTATGGATGCAATTATTACGACTATGAAAAAGGCACGCTGGTTTTTATTTCTCCCGGACAGGTTATTGATGTAGAAAATAAGGTGGATTATTATCAGCCGATGGGGCATGGCCTGGTTTTTCATCCAGACTTAATAAAGGGTACCCCACTGGCGAAACTGCTAAACGAATATAGCTTTTTTAGTTACAACACCAATGAAGCGTTGCATTTATCTCCGAAAGAGAGAAAGATCGTATTCGATTGTTTTTCTAAGATTAAAGAAGAGATAAGCCAGTCTGTAGATAAGCATAGCAAAAAACTGATTGCTTCCAATATTGAACTATTCCTCAATTATTGTGAGCGGTTCTATGACCGCCAGTTTATTACACGTGAGCACGTAAACAAGGGAATATTGGAAAAATTTGAAGAACAGCTCAACGATTATTTTTATTCAGAAAAACCCTATAATATTGGTTTGCCTTCAGTTGCTTATTTTGCTGAAGTATTGCATCTGTCTCCAAATTATTTTGGGGACCTCATCAAGAAAGAAACCGGAAAATCTGCGCAAGATTACATTCAGAACAAAATAATAGACATTGCCAAGAATAAAATTTATGGTGGAGAGAAGACTATAAATGAGATTGCCTATGAACTTGGATTTAAATATCCGCAGCACTTTACCCGTCTGTTTAAAAATCGTGTAGGCTTTACACCTAATGAGTACAGGCATTTGAATTAAAACACACTAAAGCAGCCAGTATGTTATACTGGCTGCCCGTTATAACTATTGTTTTATTTACCTACCCTATTCATCAAATGTTCCGGATACCTGGCACCAACAATTTCGATCGTATCTAATGACTGCTTGATTTCATTAAGATCATTTGCAGACAGTTCAAGGGATGCACCTCCTATATTCTCCTGCAAACGATGCAATTTGGTTGTTCCTGGAATAGGAGCGATAAAAGGTTTTTGGTACAGCAACCATGCCAGTGCAATTTGAGCTGGTGTAGCGCCCTTTTCAGCGGCAATAGCTTGCAATAAATCAACCAATGCCTGATTGGCTTTTCTATTTTCTTCTGAAAACCTGGGCACGATATTCCTGAAATCTGTTGGGTCGAATTTGGTTTGCTCGTTAATTGCTCCGGTTAAAAAACCTTTACCTAAGGGACTAAAAGGTACAAAACCAATCTCCAGTTCTTCCAACAATGGAATAATTTCCTTTTCAGCATCACGGAAAAACATGGAATACTCACTTTGCAATGCGGCAACAGGTGTTACGGCATGGGCCCTACGGATGGTATCTGCCCCGGCTTCTGATAGTCCCCAGTGTTTGATTTTTCCTTCATTGATCAAATCCTGAATGGTTCCGGCAACCTCTTCAATAGGCACATTTGTATCTACTCGGTGCTGATAAAAAAGATCGATATAATCGGTACCCAAAAATCTTAATGAATTTTCTGCAACCTGGCGAATTCTTTCCGGGCGACTGTCCTGACCTTTAGAAGCATCGCCATCTGTAAAACCAAATTTTGTTGCAATAACTACTTTATCTCTAAAAGGCTTAACTGCTTTTCCAAGGAGAACTTCATTACCACCCTGGCTATAGGCCTCGGCAGTATCAAAAAAAGTAATGCCAGATTCGTATGCTGTTCTGATTAATGTTATGGCTTCATTTTCAGGCGTTGCAGTTCCGTAACCAAAGGTTAAACCCATGCAACCTAAACCCAGGGCGGATACTTCCAAACCGCCGCTGCCTAATTTCCTTGTTTTCATCTGTTTAAATTTGTTTTTTAGCTGTTATGAAGCTATCAGATTTATTCATCCCAAGTGTGGTTGATAAATCATGATGGTTTCATAGTTGTTCTTTAACAAGACAAATATCGGTTCTGTTTACCTTCCAATTGTTATACCAATTACTGGATTACATACCATTATTACTGATTGCTAAACCATGGTAAGGCAAATACTACAAATGTATCCTCTTAAAGACGAGAAAGGAAACAGGAGACGGAAAATGTACTCATGATCGATTCTGTTGTAAATTATAGTATTTTGAACAACAATGAAAAGCTGCATCCCCTGGCAAATTAATGTAAAAATATGTTAAAGATCCTGTGACGTTTGCCTATTGAGGCAGTAAATGAATATATTAGCCCTTTATTGGAACCAATATATTTTCATGAAGTACTTAAAATTTGTATCTACCCTTTTCCTGCTTTCTATATGCCTTAGTTTTAGCGCATTTTCTCAGCAAGACACTACGATTTTAAACAACATCATTACCAAGACTAAACGATTGGCAGAGTTATACCCAATTGAAAAAGTATATCTTCATTTTGATAAACCGTATTATACTGTAGCAGACACCATTTGGTTTAAGGCCTACCTTACCGCCGAGCAAAACCTGCCATCTAATGTAAGTAAGGTAGTTTATGTTGATGTGATCAACAGCAAAGACTCTTTGGTGCAATCGCTAAAATTCCCGGTAAAAAACAGCGTTGCCTATGGTAATTTACCCATAGACCCTGTAAACTTTAAACAGGGAAACTATTACATTAAAGCCTACACACTTTGGATGCTGAACTTTAACCAGGATTACTTTTTTACCAAAACCATTCCGATTGGCCAGGCGATAGATAAAGAGCTGTTTACCCATTATACATACACCACTACCATGACTGAAAAGGGCCAGGTGATTAATGCCCGCATCCAGTACAAAAACATAGACAAAAAACCTTATGCCAATAAAACCGTAAACTGGAGAATAGAATCGGGATACGACATTATAGGCAAAGGAAGAGGAACTACAGATGCTAACGGGGTATTGAATGTTACTTTTAGTCCTAAAAAGAACGAGCAAATTACCTCGGGTAACCTGATCACGGATATTAATACCGCAGATAAGAATATAGCCTCGGCAAGTTTTGCCATTAAGCCTAAAGCAGGCGACAATGACTTTCAGTTTTTCCCGGAGGGGGGCGAACTGCTGAAAGGCATTCCTACACAAATTGCATTTAAGGCGCTAACACCTAAAGGCCTTGGTATAGACCTGACGGGAACGGTTACGGATGGAGAGGGCAATCAAATTACCACATTTACCTCCAGCCACCTGGGCATGGGTGCCTTTTTCCTGAATGCGGAAAACGGAAAAAGCTACAAAGCCAATGTAAAATTTAAGGATGGTACCAGTAAAACTTTTGATTTACCGAAAGCAGCCGAGAGCGGCATCAGTGTGCAGGTAAACAACACCAGCGCAGAAGACATTGGCCTTAAAATAGTAGCCAACGACGCTTATTTTGCTGCCAATAAAAGTAAAACGCATTTTATCGTTGCACAGAGTGGCAACATTATCTATTACGCCGCTCAGACTGCTTTGCAGAACCAGGTAACAGCGACAAAAATTCCAAAGAATAAATTCCCCTCAGGAATTGTACAAATTACCCTTTTTAACACCGCAGGTGAGCCGGTAAGTGAGCGCCTGGCGTTTGTGTTACAACCGCAAGCCATGAATGTTAACATTCAAACTGATTTACCAAGCTATAAGCCGCGTCAGAAAGTTAAAATGACGGTTTCGGCAATAGCCGGGGCGCAGAAAATAGCCGGAGATTTTTCGGTGGCTGTAACGGATGACCAGAAAGTGCCCATAGCTGAAGATGCTGAAACTACAATTGTGAGCTCATTATTACTGAGTTCTGATTTGCAGGGCTACCTGGAAAAACCGAATTACTACTTCAATAAAACCAATGATAAAAAACTGGCCGACCTGGACATCTTGATGCTGACACAGGGATACCGCCGTTTTACTTATAAAGAGGTACTTGCCGGGCAATATCCTAAAGTGAGTTACATGCCGGAACAAGGCATGAATATTACAGGGACATTGCGCGACCGCACAGGAATGCCGGTTAGAAAGGCACCGCTGCGCCTGACCATCCCTGGTAGAACCTACTCTGCGGAAGCCCTAACCAGTCCGTCAGGGATTTTCAATTTCCAAAACTTAAATTTTCCTGACTCTTCTCAGGTGGTGATTAGCGCTAAATATGGTTCTAACGGGAGCAACTTGATGATTATGGTGGATCCTGAGCCTGCACCTGTTATTTCTGGAAATGTGAACGTACCGGACGAGGTGCAAAACATAGACAGTGCGATGTCGAGCTACCTCAACAATAGCGCTAAACAATACAGCTACCTGCGCCAATTGAAAGAGGTGGTCATTAAAGCCGCCCCTGTAAAAAAAGTAAGCCACTCTGATTATTCGGCCCTATCTGGTTTAAGTATGATTGCAGACCGTACCATTGATGGCACACAGCTAACAGGTTATAACGATTTGTTAACGGCCTTAAAAATGATGGCAACAGGCTTGACCTATGATGAGAATGAACGCCAGTTTTATGTTACCCGCGATTACAATGCAGGGAAGAAAATACCTGTAGGTATATTTTTAGCCGGCTCGCCAGTTGACCTTTTTTCTATTTCTGGTGTAAACATGAATGAAATTGAATCTATTGAGGTGTTTTTAAAAGATGACCTTGGTACTGTAAACCGCATGTACAATACCAATGGGGTAATCTCCATTAACATGAAAGTAGTTAAGAAGGTAAAAATGAGTATAGAAGACCTGAAAAAACTACTGCCACAAAATAATATTGTAACCATTAATCCGAAAGGGTACAGCAAGCAACGCGAATTTTATTCGCCACGGTACGTAAATGCACCTGCTACTTACACCAACAAAGATTTACGGACCACCATTTTCTGGAACCCAAGGGTAACTACTGATTTGCTTACCGGAACGACAAGCTTTGAGTTTTACAATGCCGCAGACAGGGGCACTTTCAGAGCAGTTGTTGAAGGCTTAGACAAAAATGGAAATCCTGCACGTTTTGTTTATAAGTACACTGTTAAATAGCAGGATACCCTACAGCCAGCGTTGTATAAACTGTACAATGTAAATTTCAAAATCCCCTAAAAGAAACAATTTAAAAGTTTTTTCAGGGGATTTTGCATTTATAACTAACAACAAAGAGAAAGTTATTAACATTTCAACAGTGATTCAAGGGTTTGGCGCAAGCTTTGTATATGTTTTAGTACATCTACTTATTAAAAACATCTACCTATGTTAATTAAATTAAGCCCATTTTTCCCAGCTTATGCAAGGCATAAAGAAGAAAGAATAGAGAAAGCAATAACCAAAGCACAATGGATTGCTGCTGACCGTCTGGTGATGATGATCTTATTGATCACTGTGATTGTTGCCACGGCATTATTTTCGTAGGGCTTAATTGCGATTAATTAATTTTTTTATCCTGGTGTACACCTTACACTGGGATTTTTTATGCCCTTTAATTTGCCGGTTACAACAAAAGTGTATCGATACGGTGTGCCTGAATTCTATTTTGTAATTCAGACCAGGTATAAATGGTAAAATGACCATCCTGAGAAGCTACCAATGCAATGGCATCCCTTTGATCACTGATAAACTGTGCGGCAGACAAATGCCGGGTACCACCAACTTTAGCGGCATGCATAATTACAGCCTCGCCACCTAAAATAGGTTCGCTGAAAGCCAGTTCTTCTACCATATCTTTTCCTTTGGCCCGTCCAATTTTAGCGCCGAAGGCCATCAACTCATATTTATCGCTCACAATGGTTGCACCATCTACTGCTGTTAAGCCAGCCAAATGATCCACTTCGCGCCTCAATGCCGTCTGCCAGAAAATCTGACTAGCCTCCTTCCTATCCTGACTCAGTAACTTAGCCAATCCATTGAAGGAAGGCTGTACACTGTACTGAATGGGTTTTATGATAGATTGTAACCATGAACTTTTACCGCTTTCGCAAGGGACTACCAATAATGTACCTCCCCGCTGATGTGCACGCATGGAAACCGCAAGTTGAATGAGTACATTTATAGAGTCATTCCAATAAGAAGGAGCAGTAAGGTCTAGCAGGGACAATAAAATTGGTGGCACATCGGGTTGGTTGATGGTGGCTACATCTACAATTTTAATCTGTTCGCCTTTGAGGACAGCGATATTGGTAAACTTACCGAAACCATAAATCCGCCTGTGTTTGATCACCAGCAGACCGGGCTCTGAAACATCCAGTACGAAACAAAAATTAGGGATGCTTAGGGTAGTACCCCAAATGTACAGCTGATCATCTTCATGCCAGATGCCAATATGGATGCCGGCGCGTTCTACCCCCGGTGCAATTTTGGTTAAGGTTGCCGGGTTTAATGGCATACGCTGCTTAAACAACAAAGGATTACCAGCTTGTTGCGGAGGCAAAAAGGCCAGGGAAATTTTAGGTGAATGCCCCTCCTCTTTGCGTAAACTGGCCCAAAAAGTAGCGTCAATAATGTTTTCAACCAATTTAGCAACAGGTAAAGGAGCCAGATCTTCTTCACCGCTTTCCTGTGCCGCAGCCAGGTGCCGGGCAAAAATTGCTTCTACTTGAGGGGCCACAATGCGGGCAGCCTGATAGGTTGATTGGTAAAACATGGTTAAAGTTAAGGTATTGGATTTATTTTATGGTAAACCTAATGCCAAAAAAACCACGGATATTTTGATTTGGCCCATACACATAGTTGGGATCAAATGTTAGCGCATAAGGATTATCTTCTGTAGCGGCAACTTGCATCTCAGTACTGCCCGCTGGCCTCCCTGCTTTAGGCTCGTATACCACATTTTTATCAAAAGGGTCATTAGCGCGGGCAATGATAAAAGGATTTCCTTTATTTGGCGTCCAGTTGAGCAGGTTTTTAACTCCCCCGTATATTTCTATATTTTTAAATCCATCATAGGTAAACTGGATGTTCTGGATGCTCCAGGTACTGGAATAAGGCTGCCTTGGGTCTTTATCGCCTAAGAGGGGCAGGCGCATGGGGCCGTAAATATTTCCGGTATAGTCAATTCCTAAATGTGCCTTTTTAATTTTATAGGAAACGGCCCAGGTGCCAGAAATTTTCTCTGTAAGGATTTGCTGCGCTTTAATACCCTCCTCAACCGTAGCCACATCCTGATAGGTAAAACCGCCAATAAGTTTTAGTCCACTGGCAAAAGTAAGGTCTACATTGGCACTTAGACCTTTGGAAACGGCATAACCATCCAGGTTGCTGTAAATGATTTTATTTGGGTCCTGATCAAAATCACCAATGATCCGGTTGTTGAAATGGGTGTAGAAAGCTGAAGCTTCTATGCCGATAAAAGTATGGTTTGGGGTATAAATCTTTGTCAGGAAATTGAGGTTTACGTTATAGGTTTTCTCCGGCTTTAATTCGTCCGTAATTACGACATCCCTGGCACCTGTTAGGGCAGCATGATCTTCAGTAAAGATGTTGACCACCCTAAAGCCAGTACCCGCATTTAAGCGAATGATATTTTGATCGTTGAGGTTCCATTTGTAAGCAAAGCGGGGCGTAACAATATTGCCGTGTACAGAATTGTAATCGTACCGGAAGCCGGCAAGCAGTTTATGTTTTGGAGCCAGTTTAATTTCATCCTGAACAAATATGCCGGGCAAAAAAACTTTATCGGCCAATGCGGTAGCAGGTGTATTGTCGTCATAATAAGTATATCTGGCTGCAGTACCGAGCAAAAGATCATGGTTCTTGAGCTGTTTATCCCAAAAAAGCTGCACAAAGCCGATCCGTTGTTGTGCGATATAGGAGGTAGTGCCATAACGGCTGTCCTGGTCATGATCTGTATAGGAAAAGGAAAGCATTACCTTTTCTTTGGTGGTTAGCCATTCCGGGAGCTGGTAATTGCCCAACAGCTCCCAACGGCGGGTATAAATGCTTTCGCCATACACCTGATCGCCTCCGCGGTAAGATTTATTCCAGTTGGTTTCCCCGCCCCAGCGGTCTTCGTACATATACCTTGCAGCCAGACTAAAAGCCTTCCCCTCTTTACGCTGGAAAGCATACTTCTGGAATACAGAAATGCGGTCTTGTAGGGTTACATCTGTAAAGTTATCATGGTTGTGGTCTACAACGTTCCAGAATTTGAAGTAATTGACACCGCTGAGTAAGGTTGTTTTGCTGCCAAGCCGCTGCTTTAGGGAGAGGTCGGCATTGAGCTCTTTATAACTTGTGCTCATGACATCGGCACTGACTAACGGAGCTGAAGCGGGCTTTTTGGTGATGATGTTGATGAGTCCGCCAACCGCCTCACTCCCATATATGGAGGAAGCAGGCCCTTTAACAATTTCTACCTGTTCTATTAAAGACATCGGAATTCCTGACAGACCGTAAACGGTAGAGAGGCTGCTTACAATGGGCATTCCGTCTATCAAGACCATGGTATAAGGCCCTTCCAGGCCATTAATGTGAATGTCTCCGGTATTACAAATATTGCAGTTGAGCTGTGGACGTACGCCATTGACATTCTGCAGCGCATCAAAAATAGATGGACTGGGATTTTTCTTAAAATAAGCTGGCGTATATACCTCTACAGGCACAGGGCTTTCCAGACGTTTTACAGGCTTTAATGTGCCGCTAACCACCACTTCATTTAAGTCGCTTTCTGTTTGTGCCATTGAAGGCAAGCATATGATTAACAATGGGAGTAATGGTAGTAAAAAATATAGTTTCATATCATCTAATTAAAATAAAAACAATGCAAAACTATAAAAGTTAGGTTCATCTAACAAATATAATTTGAGATATATTATTTACCTTTGAATATGTTATCCTATACTGAAGAAAACTACCTGAAGGGCTTGCTTAAACTTTGCCACCAAAACGGAGAAAAGAATGAAGCAGGAACGAATGAAATAGCCGCTTATTTGGGTGTTAAACCCGCCACAGCCACGGATATGTTTAAAAAGCTGAAAGAAAAAAAGCTGGTAGATTATGAGCGTTATGGCAAGATTTCACTTACAGAAATGGGTACACAAAAAGCAATGGTTGTAGTACGCAAACACCGTTTGTGGGAAACATTTTTGTACGAAAAGCTGGATTTTAGCTGGGATGAAGTACATGAAGTAGCCGAACAATTGGAGCATATCCAATCGGCCAAACTGGTGGACAAGCTGGATGCTTTTTTAAATTTCCCTGAATTTGACCCACATGGCGACCCGATTCCTACGGCAAACGGGGAAATGCCGGAGTTGTTTACCACAACGCTGGCTGAACTTAATACCGGGGAGTCTGGCCTGGTGATGGCGGTTAAAGATACCTCTACGTCTTTTCTGCAATACCTCCAAAAACTGGGTGTAAACATAGGCACCAGGATAAATGTATTGGAAATTATTGACTTTGACGGTTCATTAAGTATCCGCATTGAAGATGGCGATGCAAGATCGGTATCTACTAAGTTTGCGGAGAGCTTATTTGTCCGCAAATAACCTTAAATTTGTGTATGTCTACTGAAATTAAGTGCCCAAACTGCTCGCATACCTTCCCGATTGAAGAAGTAATGGCGGAGGAATATAAAAAAGACCTCCGCGACAAAATGGTGTCTTTTACCAGGCAAAAGGAGGAAGAATTCAGCAAAAAACTTAGCGAGTTTTCGCAGCAGCAAAAGCAGCAGGAGCAGGTTTTTGAACTGCAGAAGAAAAAACAGGCTGAACTTTTTGAGCAGAAATTGCTGGCGGAGAAAAAGGAATTACAATTGGTTTTAGAGCAAAACCTGCGCAAAAGCATCTCCTCTGACTATGAACATAAAATGCAGCTGCTGGATAATGCCAATAAAGAAGGTGAAGAGAAGCTGAAACTTGCCCGAGCCAAGGAACTGGACTTTATGAAAAAAGAACAGGCCATGAAGGAAAAGGAAGCGGAAATGGAGCTGCAAATTGCACGTAAACTACAGGAACAGCGGGCAGAAATGATAGAGCTGGTCCGCAAGCAGGAAGCAGAAAAAAGTAATTTAAAGGACACCGAACACCAGTTGCGGGTAAAGGAGCTGGAAAAACAACTGGACGACCAGAAAAAGCTGGCGGAAGAAATGAAGCGTAAAGCGGAACAGGGCTCTATGCAATTGCAGGGTGAAGTTCAGGAGCTGATTTTAGAGGAACTATTGCGCAATACTTTTCCATTTGACCTGATTACCGAAGTTGGCAAGGGTGTTAGGGGTGCAGATTGTGTACACCATGTACGTAACCAGTTTGGGCAGGAATGCGGCAAAATTATTTATGAGAGCAAGCGCACCAAAGATTTTTCGATGGAGTGGATTGAGAAGCTCAAAAAAGACATGCGCAGTATGGGCGTGGATGTAGCGGTGATTGTGACCCAGAGTTATCCTAAGGGTATGGATTGTTTTGGCGAAAGGGATGGGGTATGGATTTGCTCTTTTGATGAGGTTAAGGCAGTTGCGTACATTTTGAGGGATGGAATTGTTAAGTTGTCTGGTGCGATAAAATCACAGGAAAACCGTGGCGACAAAATGCATATGTTGTACGATTACCTGACCAGTACGGAGTTTTCTGAACAATGGAAAGCGATAAGGGAAGGCTTTATGAGCATGAAATTATCTATCCAGCGGGAACGTGATGCCATGGAAAAGCTATGGAAAGCCAGGGAAAAGCAATTGGAAAAGGTGATGTTGAACGCAGCACACATTAGGGGATCGATAGAGGGTATTGCAGGTACGGACTCCATACAGCTGAGCTTAACGGATGATGAGGATGACCCTTTGTTACTGGGCTAACATTTAAAAAACAATGATCTGTCGCAGTCTGGCATTTATTAGGCGCTAATCGCGCAAATAACGCCCAGGCCTGCTCGTAGATCATTATTTTTTTGAAAGGGAACAACTGTTGTTACACCTCAAATGCCCAGGCCACAAACCTGCTGATCTTTTGGCCTTGTGCCATCTCCACTGTTTTTACACGTGTTGCCCCGGCTTTTTCCAATGCACGATAGATCATAGGCAGATTTGAACTTTTGGAAACGAGTGTGCTAAAGCATTTACATTGCGCTGCGTAATGAGTGCTTTCCTGGATCATTTTATAGATGAAAGACAGTTCCCCACCTTCGCACCAGAGTTCTACATGTTGCCCGCCAAAATTGAGCACATCTTTTTGCTTACCAAGATTTTTAAGCTTGCGCTGTGAACCCGCGGCAGCTTCTGCAGCGGAAGCATGAAAGGGAGGATTGCATAAACTCAGGTCAAACACTTCTCCTTTTCTGATGATGTCTTTAAAAAATTGCTGAGGATTGGGCTGCAGGCGGATTTGCACTGCGCCTTTAAGCTCAGGATTGGCTTCTATGATATTTTTAGCCGACGCTACAGCTTTTTGATCTACATCTGAACCAACAAAACTCCATCCATATTCCTGATGCCCTACAATGGGATAAATGCAGTTTGCACCCACACCAATATCCAGTACTTTAATTGTTTTGCCAGTAGGGATTTTTCCGTTGTGAAAAGTGGTCAGGATATCTGCCAGGTAGTGGATATAGTCTGCACGCCCTGGAATTGGCGGACAAAGGTAACCCGCTGGAATATCCCAGTTGGTAATTTTATAAAAATGCTTAAGCAATGATTTATTGAGCATTTTAACGGCGTCAGGATTGGAAAAATCTACAGACTCCTCGCCATAAGGTGTTAAAATGATAAAATCCCGGAGTTCAGGAGAGCTCTTGAGCAGTTCTGGGAAGTTGTACCGGGAACGGTGCTTATTTCGGGGATGGAGGATTTGTTTTTCAACGGACATACAATAACGCTTACCTCAAAGGTAAGCGTTAAATATTCTTTGGGCAATTATTGTGCTAAATAACCGCCGTCTGCGGCATAATACGCGCCGGTTACAAAAGATGCTTTTTCAGATGCAAGCCATAAAACAAGTTCAGCAATCTCCTGCGATTCGCCCAACCTGCCCATTGGATGTAGGCTAACCAGTCCTTCCATTTGTTCTGCAGTAAGGTGCTCTTCTAATAATGGCGTTTTGATGTAACCAGGGCCTACGGAATTGATCCTGATCTTTTGATCTGCATATTCCAATGCTGCAGCTTTGGTTAAACCTACCACACCATGCTTTGCCGCTACGTATGCAGGTGAAAGCTTTGTTCCTGCCTGACCTAGAATAGAAGCCATATTGATGATGCTACCACCCCCACTGCTTAAGATGGCTGGGATTTGATAGCGCAGACCATAAAATACACCAGACAAATTGATGCCAATTACCTTATCCCAGCTTTCAATTTCATACGCGCCTGTTGGCGCTGCAGGACCACCAATACCCGCATTGTTTACGGTGATGTGTAATGCACCATATTGTGCTATGGTATCAGCAACCAATTTTTCGTTATCTGCTGCACTGGCGGTATCTGCTTTGATAAAAAAAGCATCACCACCTTTTTCCTTAATTTCGCTTACCACCGCATTACCATGTTCTACATTAATATCAGAAACAATTACTTTAGCACCTTCTGTTGCAAAAGTAAGGGCAACGGCTTTACCTATGCCTGATCCGGCACCTGTAACAATGGCAACTTTATCTTTAAGACTACTCATTTTATAAAATTTACATGTTTAAACATTAATAACGCCATAATTGCACCTAATGTTTACTTCGCCCGTCATAATTATGCCATTAATGGCTAAGGAATACATTGGTTAAATTTGTTAGATTTGAGTGTTAATGAATTATGCGTAGATTGATAAAAAGTTTTGGTTATGCTTTTAAAGGCATAACATGGGCCTTTAAAACTCAGCCCAACTTTAAATTTCATTGTGCCGCAGCGGCATTGGTATTGCTTGCGGGCTATGGTCTTAAACTGAGCAGTTCGGAATGGATTTGGATTGCCACGGCCATTGGCATGGTATTGAGTGCTGAATTGTTAAATACCGCCATAGAGGTACTGGTAGATTTGGTTTCTCCGCAATACAATATTAAAGCGGGTCAGGTTAAAGATTTGGCTGCAGCGGCGGTATTGCTTGTGGCCCTGATTGCAGCAACAATTGGACTGATTATTTTTATTCCCAAACTACTGCCCTATGTTGCATAAAACGAGGGGGATTGTTTTAAAGACTACATTGTATGGTGAAAGTAGCGTAGTGGTACAGATTTTTACAGAAAAATTTGGCATCCAAAGCTACATGATCAATGGGGTAAAGAAACCCAGGGCAAAAATAAGGATGAATATGCTGCAGCCTTTGCACTTGGTAGACATGATTGTTTATCATAAAGCCAACAGCAGCATCCAGCGTGTTTCTGAATTGAGGCCCTCCCCTGTTTTTAAAAGCATCCCTTATGATATTATTAAAAGTACCATAGTGATGTTCTTAAACGAAGTGCTGTATAAAAGTATTCGCCAGCAGCATACAGATGAAAATATTTTTGACTTTATTTTTAATGCCATCTGCTGGTTTGATGAATGCGGAGAGACTACCGTTAGCTTTCATTTGGCATTTTTATTAAAACTATCCCGCTTTTTAGGTTTTGCACCCAACACAGAAAGTAAATCGGATCAAAATTACTTCGATTTACAGGAGGGGGAATTTAAATCCCGCATCCCTGTTCATCCGCATTATATAGAAAAAACAGAGGCTGCGCTTTTTATTTCTTTATTTTCTACTCCATTTGAAAAAATATTTGAAATAAAAATGAGCAATCGCAACAGAAGAGAAATTCTGGATAAAATACTGATTTTCTACACCTTGCACACCGCGTCTTTTGGAGAAATTAAGTCTCACCAGATCCTTGAAGATGTTTTATCTTAAAAAAAGTAAAAAAACTTTTGCAAAACTGATTAATGGGTGTATATTTGCACTCCCAACAACGAAGAAAGCTTCTTAAAAAAGCCAAAACGTTTAAAGGAAACCAAAAGGGAAATTAGCTCAGCTGGTTCAGAGCACCTCGTTTACACCGAGGGGGTCGGGGGTTCGAACCCCTCATTTCCCACCAAACAAAGCCTTTCAGTTCACACTGGAAGGCTTTGTTGTTTTTACAGCAAAATTTATTTACACACTCATTTCGTTTATTTCGTTTATTTCGTTTATTTCGTTTATTTCGTTTATTTTTGTGTAAACTTAATTGACATGGAAATATTAGATCAAATACGGAGACCATCAAAATTAGAGCAGAAAGTAGCTATTAAGTCCTATCCTGCACTATTCTCGGTACTTTCGCATATCACTTCTGAGGAAACTGAAATTGAGATTGAAGAAACTAAGGAGCGGATCAAAATCCCATTCAGGGCTTTGGAACTTTTAACAGATATTCTCAAGGCAATGAGCGAAGGAAAGCCAATTTCAATTGTTCCGATAGCTACCGAAGTAACTACACAGAAAGCAGCAGAAATACTTGGATGCTCAAGACCTTACCTGGTAAAGCTTTTAGAAGATGGTAAGATCGATTTTGTAAAAATTGGTAAGCATCGAAGGATTAAGTTTGAGGATGTAGTGGCCTATAAACAGCAAATGAAAAAGGATCAAAAAAGAGATATCATTGACATCATGGGCTTTGATGAAGAAATAGGATTGTATGATTCATAGTGTTACGTTCAAAGCTGTTTTGGACACCAATGTGATTTTCCCTGTAGTTATCCGTGATCTACTTTTCTGGTTTGCCTATTACGAGCTCTATACGCCGAAATGGAGCAAGAACATTTTTGAAGAGTGGAAAATCGTAATGATCAGAAAAGGAGTAGCTGAAGCCGAGGCAGAAAAACGCGTACAAAAAGCTAATATTGCTTTCCCAGATGCACTGGTAAAGAACTACGAAGGCCTAATTGCGGATTTGAAACTACCCGATGAAGATGACCGTCATGTACTTGCAGCAGCTATAAGGACAAATGCAAACGTGATCGTGACCAATAACTTGAGGGACTTCCCTGGCGAATACTTGGATTCGTTTGGATTGAAGGCAAAAAGTGCCGATGATTTTTTAACAGACATTATAGATCTGAACCAGGAAAATGCAATTGAGGCATTCAAAGAGATGGTGCTTAACAGGAAAAATCCAGCGATGGACGAGTATCAGGTTCTTGAAAGTCTTCGGAAAAATGGGCTCAAGGATACTGCAGACTATCTACATGCGCTTTTGTAATATTACAAAGCAGGCAAAAATTAGTGCTAGTACCCGCTAGCACTATTAACTCAAACATCTAAAGGCACAACTGAAAGGATACATGTACCCGCAACTGACCTATCCTGAACTTTGCTGAAAATCAGCACCGCCAATACGGCTCCGATTAATGCGGTAAGCATATCAGATTGTGTGTCCCATATATCGCCTTGCGTACCTAAAAAAGCATCCCCGGATTCGCCTGTGTTAATGGATACAAACCATTCTATCAATTCATAAAAAGCACTTATGGCAAGTGCGATGCTGATAATGATAAATGAAAGCCAGCGCTTGCCATTTACGACTTGTTTACGAACGAAGATTTCTCTAACAATTAATGCAGGAACAAAACCCTGAGCAAAATGCCCAACTTTATCGTAGTTATTCCGGGACTGATGGAAGACTGTTTTAACCCAATCAAACAAAGGAACTTCTGCATAAGTATAATGCCCACCTACAATTAATATGATGCAGTGGATAAAGATCATGAAATAAGTAAAATTACTGAACCTGAATTTCTTGTAAGTAAGCAACAACACCAAAACGCCTAAAAAAGCGGGAATACACTCCAGAAACCAGGTAAAGACTTCTTTACAGCCAATAAAAGAAAAAACAGAACTGAGCAGAAAAAGCAGGAGCAACAAAAAAGGAATTCTCATATACTTGGTTTGAAGGCCAAGATAGAGAATTCCTTTGATTTTAAGTAGTTATAAGGGGAAAGCCTCTATTAGTTGGCTTTTAATTCTACCCTTCTGTTTAAGGCTCTTCCGGCCTCGTTATCATTTGTAGCAATTGGTACGGTAGCACCATAGCCTTTAATGGCAAGATTGGCTGCAGGGATCCCGGCATTTACAAGATAAGATTTAACAGCATTTGCACGGTCTACAGATAAAGACATATTGTGCGCTGCACTACCTTCAATTGAAGAGTGCCCATTTAATGTAAATTTAGCTGAAGGGTCTTTTTTCAATTCTCTTACCGCTTCGTCTAAAATGGAGAAGGAAGCTGTTTTCAACACATCAGAGTTAAATTCAAACTGTACGTTGCTAAAATTAAAATCAGGCTTTTCTACTACCGGAGCTGGTTTTTCTTCAGCAGGAGCTGGAGGTGGCACAGGCGCTTTCTCCTCTACTGGTGCTGGGGTAACAACAGCAGTTGCCGGCTTGGTAGCAACTTTTTTAGTCTTACACGCTTGCAATGAAACGGCAAATAATACAATAGTAACGAGCAGTAAATTGGTTTCTAAAATTTTCATATCCATTTGTTTGTGTGCTGCAATATCCGATTTTAAATTAAAATGGCGGAAGCAAACTGTAAAATAATAAAACGCAACATTTGTATAAATAGTGTTACAACAGTCGTTAAGATGGATTAGCCTGATCATTCTCCTGCAAATCAGTTTCTATTGTCGGAGGGATAAGTTCATAAATAATTGGTGTTACGATCCTTGATAATAGTGTGGAACTGATCAATCCACCAATCAACACAATTGCCAGTGGCGAGATCAGGGGATTGGTAGATATGGCAATTGGAATTAATCCCCCGATGGCTGTTAGCGATGTTAATACGATAGGCAGGAACCGAACTTCGCCCGCTTCGCGGATGGCCTGCTGTAAGCCCATTCCTTTTATTCTGAGCTGGTTGGTAAAATCTACCAGTAAAATGGTGTTTTTGACTTCAATACCTGCTAAAGCAATCAGCCCTATTATGGCAATAAAAGAGAGTGAGTTGCCAGTAATCCAAAGCGCTACCGCAGCGCCTACAATACCCAGCGGTATAACCGACAGTATGATCAAGGTACTTTTAAATGTTTTAAACAATAAAATCAGCACCGCAATAAATAGAAATACCGTAACCAAAATAATGCTCATAAAGCCTCCAAAAGAATTGTTCCGGGATTCTACCTCCCCACCCAACTCATAGCTATAACCGGCAGGGAGTTTTAATTTGCTCATCCTGAGCTCTACATCCTCAATTACCCGGCTTACCAGAAAGCTTTTTTGCACATTGGCCTGTACCGATACCACCCTTTTCTTTTCCTGATGGTTGATGACTGCTGGCGAAGCTTCAAGTTTAAGCGTGGCTACCTGATTAAGTGGCAGGGCATTTCCCTCTGCGTTGTTTACATATAAATTTCTAAAAGCATCCAGGTTAGGGCGACCGTCTTTTAGGCGCGTAAGCAATACCTGGTAACCATATTTATTATCGTTGTTATAATAGGTACCCATATTTAAACCCGTTACAGCCAACCTGGCGATCTGGTCTACATTAACTGTTGATACCCCCAGCTGCTGTGCTTTTTCTTTATCCAATGCTACCCTGATATCGCTTTTTAGCAAGCTCACTGGATTGTTGATATACATGGTACCAGGTATTTGATGCAAAAGCTGCTCTACTTTTACGGAAAGGGCACGAATGGTGTCGAGGTTATCGCCAAATATACGCACCTCTACAGGCGCAATTACAGGTGGCCCCTGTTCAAAGTTTTTTACTTCTACCTTTGCACCGGGATACTGTGCCCAGCGCCGCTGTAATTTCTGTATCAGTGCCAATTTGGTATCTGGCCGTGTATCTTCCTGCAGCTGTATAAACAATTGTGCATAGTCACCACGGCTATTTTCTGGAATTACATTATAATAAATACGTGGATTTCCCTTGCCCACATTGGTAGCATAATACTTAATTAGCGGCTCCTTTTTTAACTGTTTTTCTATTTCCCGTGTAACCGTATCGGTATAGGGCAAATTGGACTGATTAGGCGTGGTAATATTAATCAGGAATTGTGGCTTTTCGGAATCTGGGAACAGGCTAAAACCGATCTGTCCAAACAGATAAATGGATGCTCCAAAAAGCAGGGCTGCCACACCTATGGTTAACCAGGGCTTTTGCAAAGCTTTGTCCAGCAAACGCGCATAGCTGCCATGGATTAATTTTTTTAGGCCTCTCATCAGGAAATTCCCTTCAGGATTACCGACATGATTTTTTAACAAGCGACTGGATAAAAATGGAATAATGGTGAGCGACACCAACATAGAAGCCAGTACACAGAAAATAACCGCTAAAGGCAAACTACGGATAAAATCGCCGGAACCTTCAGGTAAAAATACCAGCGGCATAAACGCAATGATTAACACCACGGTACATCCCACTACTGCCATACCAATTTGTCCGGTAGCTTTTAGGGTGGCTTCCATCCTGCTATGGCCTTCCAGCATCCAGCGTTCTATATTTTCTACCACCACAATACTATCGTCAACCAGTAAACCCAGGGCTACAACCAACCCCACAATGCTCAATTGGTTAAGGTTAAAACCAAACAGCTGCAACAATACAATGCCTATGGCCAGCGAAAGCGGGATGGAGATCATTACAATTACCGCAGGTCTTAAACCCAAGGGCAGCAAGGTTACTGCCACCAATAAAATTGCGATAATAAAATCATGCCCCAAACTTGTTAAACGACGGTTTACATTATCTGCCTGATCAAAATTTTGTACCAGGTCTATGTTAGCCGGCAGTGTTTTTTTGAATTGAGCTATTGCCTCCAGGTATTGCATTTGCGTTTTACTGATATTTTCTCCTTCCTTTTGCGCAGCTACTACAAATACGCTGCGGTGCCCGTTTAGCCTGGTAATGTGTTGCTCTTCTGCATAGCCGTAATAAACCCTGGCAATGTTCTTTAGCAGAATGTTTTTTCCGCCGGCGCCCGAAACAATGGTATTGCTTACTGCATCCAAAGTACGGTAGTCGTTGGTTTTGATGTTAAAAGTTTGATGAGCAGCGTCTACACTACCACCGGGAATACTGGTCATTTCGCTCTTCAGACTATTGGAAACCGCAGTTAACGGAAGGTGCATCTGTGCCATTTTTTCCAGGTCCAGCTCTATGCGGACCTGCTGCGCAGGTAACCCGGCAATGGTTACTTGTTTTAAAGCCTGTAGTTTCTCCAGCTCATCTTGTAGTTTTTCTGCATAATACTGCATCTTGCTTTTAGCAGCATTTTCTGATACCAGCGCTACCTGCAAAACATTTACATCAGAAGGCTGCACTTTCTGGATCTCAATGCCGGCAATATCAGCAGGCAGTTCTGCACGTTTGCTGTTTACCTCCCGCACAATCTCCTGGTATTTGGAGTCTATATTACTATTGTATTTATATTCTACACGCAGCACAGCTACCCCATTGGCAATACTGGTACGTAAACGTTTGATGTCATCAAGTCCTGAAATTGTTTTTTCCAGGGGCGTAACTACACGATCTTCTATATCCCTGGGACTTGTTCCCGGATAATTTACAATCACCGTGTAAAATGGTGCGTGCATTTCAGGATCTTCTGACCGCGACATGTTAAGCATAGTCGTTAAACCCAGCACAATGATCATCAGAAAGATCACGAGGGTAAACTGACCATTTTTTACAGCATATTCAGAGATTTTCATAAGTATGTATTTTTAAGGCTACGACACTTGCATCGGCATGATTGCAATTGATAACAGGCAATCTGATGCAGGTTTCATTTAGCAGGGTTTACAGTTGATTGAATGGTAATGGCACTGTTGTGGGTTAGATATGCAGAGCCGGAAATGACTAATGCCTTGGCCTTTTCCAGTCCCTGAGTTACCGTAACGGCATTTTTATCTATTCTACCAAGGGTAACTTTTACTTTTTGGGCCGTTTTATTGTCGTTGGTAATAAACACGTAACCACTGCTGCCATCACCATCTAATAAAGCCTCATAAGGAATTTGCCAGTTAGCGGCAGTCTGTGTGTTTTGCTGAGGGCTAATCGTAGCTTTACCAAACATTCCTGCGGCAATAGCTTTTGGTCTTGGTCCGGTTAAGGTTATATCAGCCGTAAATGTTCCTGTGGCAGGATCTACCCCTTCTGCTTTCCTGCTCAGTATTCCATTAAACTGTTGGCCGGGTAAGGCGGTGGTTTCAATGACAGCTTCGTCTTTTAAGCGCAACATTGACCACTCATTATCACTCAAACTTACCCTTAGCATCCAATGATCTGCCTGGGCACCGTTAGCTTGTAAGGCTGGTGTGCCCGCAGCGATTTGCTGACCTGCATTGGCCATCTTTTTTAAAATATACCCATTTTTTGGCGCACGGATCTCTGCATATTGACGGTTAAAACTGGCCATACTCAATTGCTGTTGCGCCTGTTGTAAAGCTGTTTTACCGTTCTGCAATTGTTCTAGCGTAGCTACACTATCTTTGTACAAATTCTGCGTACGTTGGTAATCACGCCTGGCTTTCTCTACAGAAAGCTTTGCCTGTTGTACCTGTGCATTGATCTCTACAGGGTTTAAGGTGGCCAGCAGCTGGCCCTTTTTTACGGCATCTCCTTCTTTCACGAAAAGACCGTTGATAATGCCTCCTATTTTAAAAGAAAGCATTACTTCATCATCTGTAGTAAACTGACCGGACACTGCTACAGTGAACTTGCTGTTTTCTTTTCGCAGCGACATCACCTTTACAGGAATGGTATCTGTACTGATCTGGCTGGTAACTGCAGGCTTAGAAGAGCAAGCCGCTAAAATTGACATGTACAGTAAAAGACTAAAGTAGTGGATAGGTTTCATATGGATATGAGTTTAAATTAATGCTGAGGATAATAAGGATTGGTTTGATCTATTGGATAGCTAGCCTGTTCACGCTCCAGCTCTGCCAGGGCAATTTGTAAACCTGCCTGTGCTGCTGCCAGTTGCAAGCCTGCGCCGGTGAGTTCATTCTGGGCATCTACCAACTCCAGAAACAAGAGCTGCCCCGCCCGGTAGGCCTTTAGCTGATCTTTATAGTATTTTTTGGCCAAAGCCAATTGTGCAACTGTACTTTTAAAATCTGCTTTGGCAGATTCATAATTATTATAAGATTGGTTCAACTGTAGCTGTAGTGATTGCTGAGTTTGATCAAGCTGTGCGGTGGTTGCATTTAAACTGGCGCGTGATTGGGCTGCCTTGTATTTACGCTGTCCTCCGGTAAAAATATCCCACTGCAGGTTTAGGCCAAAGAGATAATACCTCGTTTTGTCGTTCACATTGAAATCGAAACCCTGCGAACCCAAATCTACAAACGTATTTAGCTTTGGAATGATGCCTGCTTTTTGCATTTTATAATCCAGCGTATGTACTTTTTTTAAGGTTTGCAGTTGTTGGAGCTCTTCTCTTCTGCTTGTTCCTGCGTCTGTATTGGGCAGGGCTACTACTGTTGTTATGCTGGTGCTATCTAAAAGAATGGAATCTTTTAGCGGACGGTTTAGCAGAAAGTTGAAATAATCTCTGGCATTATAACTGGTATGCCTTGCCTGTACCAATAGTGAAGTTGTCTTCTGCTGCTCTGTCCTGGCACGCAGCAAAGCCGTACCATTACGAACTCCATTGCGTAAAAGGCTCTCGTTCTCTCTAATGTTCTCCGCAATCAGCAGTAACGCACTTTGATAAACTTCAATACTTTTCAAGGCCTGGAAGTAACGATAATAAGCAGTTTTAATATCCTTTACCAAGGTACGCTTGTATACATTTACCGCAGCCTGCTGGCTACTGATCAACTGCTGTTTGATCAACTTGTTATAATGGATTTCCGCATTTACCAGCGACAGGGAGGTACGCATTTTTACATCGTAAAAGTTATCAGGGTTTAGCAGAACGGATTGGTTTTGCAGCTGCGGATATCTGGTAGATGAGGTCAGCTCATTCAGTGCGGTGTAAATTGGATTGACCAAATCGCCCACCGGAACATCTATTGTACGGCCACCCCCGGCTTTTGTGTAAGCGCCGATCATACTTACCGTAGGAAGGAACATGGATTGTGCTTCCTTTAATGCGTATAAGGATTTATCCAGGTTAAATTGCTGCTGCTTTAAACCCTCGTTTTGTGCAAAAGCAGTAGCAATATAGTGTTCCAGTGTTGGAGACTGATGCTGTGCCCACACATTATTACCGAGAACCAGTAAGGCCCCGAACCACAATAGCTTTTTTCTTTTAAATAGTGTATACATAATAAACAGTGTTTAGTAATGATGCTAAAAAAACATATTCTCCTGAATATGCCGGTATTGTTATTTGTCATAGCGCACTCTTTAAATGATACCTGTATTTATTATAAACAGCGTTCATCAACAGAGCAAATTTTTTTAAACTTTTATGGACTGGATATAATCCTCTACTGCTGCATATAAAATATCATTTACATTACCCCCCTGATGCGATAGCACTTTTAATCTGCAACGGAGATCAAGAGAAACCAAGCCATGAACCATTGACCAAAGTTCTAAACTGGCAAGCTCTACGTTCGTCATACGGATTAGCTTGTTTTCGATACAATCTCTTAAACAATCTACGAGGTAATTAAAACATGAATCCCCATTGTCTTTATGCGTTTCTTCATCCACATTTGTAGGAGCACGAATGATAAACATCAGGTCATATAACTCTGGGTTTTCCAATCCAAATTTGATATAGGTTTTACCCAGCTGCTCCAACCTTTTTAAAGGATCTTTGCTATTTACCTTGGCCTTAAAAGTATTGAACAATTGCTGAAAAGCATGAGCCTGAACTTCATACAACAACTCATCCTTATCTTTATAGTATAAATAAATGGTGCCTGGACTGTATTCTATCGCATCAGCTATGTTACGAATAGAGGTTTTTGCATAACCATCTTCCAAAAACATTTTCAATGCAGCAGCCCTGATCAGATCTTTCTTTTCAGCCTTTTCTCTTTCTTTCCGCTCAGATACGCCCATTATTCAAATTAATTACACTGCAAATTTACTGAACACCATTCAGTAAAACAAATATATTTTAACTTTTCACCATTTCCTGTTCAAAAATCCCTTCGATCAGCTCAATTTGAGCGCTATAAACAGATCCTTTCCTTTTTCCAAAAAACAAGGTATTCTCGATACGCTTGTTCCCTTCCCATAGCACATGGATGTTTCCCGCATCAAGTTCCTTTTTAGACAAGAAATCCGGGATCACGGCTACGCCTTTTCCACTACTGATACATCTTAAGATAGAACTCATATTGGGTACTATAAAATTAGGTTTAAAATCGGGCCGCTTGCCAAAATTAAGATGCCAAAATTTTCTAAGATGCTCCATATCGCCAGCTGTGCCGTACCAGGTTTGCTGTTTAAGCCAATCTTGTGCAGCCATAAGGTCATGATCTTTTACGAGTGTTTTAAATTCTGCGGCTGGCAACTGCGAACCGGCTACAATAACAATTTTTTCCTTAAAAAATGGTTTAAACACCAGCCCTTTATAATCTCCTTTTTGTGGAGTAATGATGAGGTCCAGTATGCCGTTATCGAGATCACTAAGCATTTGCGGATAATCTCCAAACTTGATGATTACGTTAAAAGGTAGCGTAGGCAGGTAAGATTCCAGGGTGAACTGAAAGGTTTCAAAACACATACCTATACTAATGGTGGGCACGTCCTTCTCTGTACTCTTATGAAAATGCCGTTCTGCTTCTTCTAGTTTACCTATTGATTCCTGGATGTAATTGTAAAGTACCTGGCCCCTTTCTGTAGACACCATTTTACGCGAAGTACGGTCAAAGAGTTTATAGCCTACATAGGCTTCAAGCGAACCAAGATGCAAACTTACGCCAGGTTGCGAAATGAAAAGTAACTCTGCTGCGCCCGTGAGCGATCCCGTTTCATATATCGCCTTAAAAGTCCTGAACCATTCTAAATTTACCATAACACATCATCATAATTCTGATACAAAGTTATGATTTATATTATTTTAATGAGAGAAATGCAGGACTTAGTTTTGTGCTATACAATTACATAAACACAGACATGAAGAATATATTTGTAATTAACGGTGGGCAAACCTTTGGGCACTCTGGTGGACGTTTTAATAAATCTGTTACCGATACCACGCTAAAGTTTTTTAAAGACAATGCCGGTTTTGAAGTACGCGCTACCGACATCAATAGCATTTATGACCCGAAGCAGGAGGTGGAAAACTATAAATGGGCCGACATTGTAATTTATCATACACCGGTATGGTGGTTTCAATTGCCACATGACTTTAAAAAATACATTGACGTTGTATTTACGGAAGGGCATCAAAATGGCATTTACCATAGTGATGGCCGTTCTTCTGCCAATCCAAAAATAAACTATGGTACCGGCGGTTTAATGCAGGGAAAACAGTATATGTTAACTACTTCGTGGAATGCCCCTGAAGAGGCCTTTACCTTACCGGGAGAATTTTTCAATGAAAAAAGTGTAGATGAAGGGCCTATGTTTGGATTTCACAGGATGAATGCCTTTACAGGTATGAAGCCATTAAAAGGCATGCATTTTCATGATGTGGAGAAAAACGCGGATATTGTTAGAGACCTTGAACGTTATGAGCAACATTTGAAAGAGACCTTTGTAGAAGCAGGACATAATACTGCCAGTTGCAGGCAGTATTAATAGACTTAAATATCGCTTAGGCTTCAGGATTTAAAATTAATTTTGGAAGCAATATCGAGGCTACTTGTACTAGCCGCAGGGTGAGGTTATGAAAACACTCACTGAGTACTTTTTAAAAGTGCATACAACAATATCAGGAAACAAAAAATACAGGAGGGAAAAGGATTTACACTACAAATCCTTTTTGCCCTGAATTAAGCCGCGCAAAAATTCAATCTCTTTGTCTTTATCTGCGATCACTTTATTGAACAATTCACGTTCTGATTCAGAAACATTTTGATGTATCGTAACCTCCTTATTATAGATGTTGTCATTATTGACGATTTCCTGATGTACATACATGCCTTCTTCTGAATTGATAAAATCAATCACTGAGGTTTCCAGAATTTCAGCGATTTGGTTCAAACGATCCAAATCAATTTTTGTGATCCCGTTTTCAATATTTTGCCATGCTTTTACAGATAAATGGATCCTTTCGGCCATTTGTTCTTGAGTTAAACCAATATTTGACCGTAAACGCTTGATTTTTAATGCAACAGGACTCATATTTTTAAAATTTAAAGTAGCAATTCTACCTGTAAAGGTAGCAAAACTAACTACATCACAACAACGCGTCTGTTTATATTTGGAAGAATGGTTTTGCACCGCAAGTTTGAATACCATTTAGATCAAATAATGAACGCAACTCATTTAAACCCTAAACAAGCAAAATATTTCCTGAAACGGCTCAATGATGGAGAACAACAGGGGCTTTCTTATTTTTACAAAATCTTATACCCGAGGCTCTCCTCCATGGCCTACAAAAGGCTTGGAGACGATGTTGCAGCAAATAGCATTGCACAAGAAGCATTTTTAAGACTGTGGCTGCTGCACGAAAAAATAGATGACCCTGTTAAGCTCAAAGACTTTTTACTGAACCAGATGAAACTGGGATGTGAAAGCTTCCGCCAAAAATCATCGCTCAGCTTTCACCGCAACCTGATCAAACTAGACGATATAGAGAATTACCTTGAGTTTACTGCCGGATACTGGCCAGAAGAGCAGCTTGATTTACCGAACCCTGCCGTACTGCGGGAAAAGGAACAGCAATGGAATGAGGTAAATGCCATCTTGCCGGGATTGCCTTTAAACCAGCAATTATTCATTAAACTATGTTTGCAATATTCATTTAGTTATGAGCAGATTGCAGACCATCTGGGAAACATCTCTGACCGGGAAGTGGCAAGAAAAGTTAAACAGAGCATAGAAAATTTGAGAGAAAAGGTTAGGAACATCAGGAAACTAACCTTGATTACAAATGCCAATTAGGTTTTTCGACAAATCATGAAACCAAAAAAAATCATCTTAACCCGTAAAATACAGCTTTTGATTGACACCGATGAACTGGAGATAAAGAACGGAGCATTTAAAAAGTTATATCAATGGCAGTGGATTTGTTTTAGAGCTGCCAATTACATTTTCTCACATCAATACATACAGGAACAACTTAAGGAACTGATTTATCTTACAGATGATTTAAAAATAAAACTGGCCAATATCAAAAAAGATAAAGACGGGATCCTCACTACTTCCAGGGAAAACACCACCTATCAGCTATTATCTAAACATTTTAAGGGAGAAATCCCTATGGAAATCATTGCTGCGTTAAACCATACGCTTGTAGCACATTTTAACAGCGACAGGCAGGCTTATTGGAAAGGCGAAAAATCACTGCGTAACTACAAGAATAATATCCCCGTTCCTTTTTATGCGCAAAGTTTACAACTAAAACAGAAAGACATTAGCAGAGACTTCTACTTTAACTGGTTTAACATTCCATTTAAAACCTATCTTGGTAAAGACAGGTCTGACAAAGCGGTACTCCTGAAAAAAGCAATGGAGGGGAAACTAAAAATATGCAATTGTGCAATGCAACCAGAAAAAGGCAAAATCTTTTTGCTTGCATCTTTTGAAGTGGAAAAGGAGCACAATTTTCTTGATGATACCATTGTTGCGGAAATATCCTTATCCATGGAATATCCAATTACTCTAAAAGTAGGAAAAGCAGTGTACCAGATTGGCAATAGGGAAGAGTTTTTATACCGTAGAATTGCAATACAGCATGCCAGAAGCAGATTGCAGTCTGGCACTGTACACAATAAAGGGGGGCACGGACGAAAGAGAAAGTTAAAAAGTGTAGAAGCGTATAAAGACAAAGAGAAAAGTTACGTAGACCATAAACTTCATGTTTACAGCAAAAAAGTGATTGACCTTTGTATTAAACATAACGCTGCCACCCTACTGCTAACTAACCAGCAACAAAAAGAGGAACTGGCAAAAAATGAAGGTTTTTTGTTAAGAAACTGGAGTTATTTTGGATTGAAAGAAAAATTAGCTTATAAAGCAGAGAAAGTGGGGATTATGATGATTGTGGAATAATTAGGTGAACAAACAAATCAGGATATATTTTTGTATGTTTAAATGATTGTAATTAATATACCATTATGGACAAGAAAAATGAGTCTTTCTTTGAAAAGGCCGCAACCGCAATAACCTGTTGGACGGGAAGCTTAACTGCTTTTATCCTCGCATTTTCAGTTATTGCCGTTTGGGCCATTACCGGACCAATATTTAATTATTCAAACACCTGGCAGCTGGTCATTAATACCGGAACTACAATTGTGACTTTTTTGATGGTATTTCTAATTCAGAAGTCACAAAATAAAGACTCTAAGGCCATTCAATTGAAGCTAAACGAACTGATTGCGGCAAGTCGTCATGCCAGCAACCGTATGGTAGATATAGAAGATTTAACAGAAAAAGAGCTTGATGTATTACATCAGTATTACCAAACATTATCTGATAAAGCAGAGGAAGATGACGACATACACCGATCTCACTCTATTGATAAAGCTAAGCGTTCTGCTGACAAAAAAAGTCATCAGATCCTTCCTGAAGATGAGTAGGGAGACTACAAACGGGCATCTACCAGTTCCCTATCTATAAAAGATTTGATGTCAAAGATTACTGAGCCCTGTGCCTTGAATTTTTTATAGTCAATTGTTAAAAATTCCTGGTGCGCTACAGCTACGATGATTGCTTTGTAATTTTTATCCTCAAATTGTGTTTCCAGCTGAATATTGTATTCCCTTGCTACCTCATCTGCATTTGCCCATGGATCATAAATATCAAGCTCCAACCCGAATTGTTCCAGCTCCCGGTAGATGTCAATTACCCTGGTATTTCTGATATCCGGACAGTTTTCCTTAAATGCAAAACCCAAAATCAGCGCCCGCTCTCCTTTTACTTTTCCTCCATTTGCCAAAATCAGCTTAACCACTTTATTGGCGATAAAGATGCCCATGTTCTCATTTACCTGCCTACCAGATAAAATAACTTGCGGGTGATAACCTAAGGCATTGGATTTGTAAGCAAGATAATAAGGATCTACCCCGATGCAATGTCCACCTACCAGTCCTGGTTTATATTTCAGGAAATTCCATTTCGTTGCCGCAGCTTCCAATACATCATTGGTGTCAATTCCCATACGGTCAAAAATCAGGGCCAACTCATTAATGAAGGAGATATTTACATCGCGTTGTGCATTTTCGATTGCTTTTGAAGCTTCTGCAACTTTAATACTGGGTGCAAGGTATGTCCCTGCAGTAATAATTTCGGCATAAAGCGCATTTACTTCTTCTGCAATTAGAGGCGTGGAACCTGAGGTTACCTTTTTGATTTTTGTAAGGGTATTTACCTTATCGCCAGGGTTGATCCTTTCTGGTGAGTAGCCGCAATAGAAATCAACATTGTAAGTTAAACCCGAGTACTTTTCAAGCACAGGTACACAATCTTCTTCGGTACAGCCTGGATATACAGTAGACTCGTATATCACGAGGTCTCCCTTGGTCAATACTTTTGCCAGCATTTCTGTAGCCATTAACAAGGGTTGCAAATCAGGAGACTTAAATCCATCTATGGGTGTAGGCACTGTTACAATGTAAATGTTACAGGCTTTTAACGTCTCTATATCCCCAGACAACCTTAAGCCAGTTTTTGCACCAACCTGAGCGCCATTTAAGACCTGTTTTAAAGCAGCCAGATCTGCCTCTTTTGTTTTATCCGTACATTCTTTTAGTTCTGCTACCCTAAGTTCATTGGTATCAAAACCAAGTACATCGTACTTTTTCGCAAATTCTATTGCCAATGGCAAGCCCACGTAACCTAGTCCAATAATGGCAATTTTCTTTTGTTCTGATGCTGGCATGTAAAAAAATAAAGTTTTTAAAAAGCGACCGTAAAGCTACCTTATTTCTGATAGTAAAAACATATTTAGACGCAAACCGTTATAAAAACAGGAAATCACCATCATCATTTAGTATTGCAAGACAAGAAATCACAACCAACAGACACCTGCAACATGGCTCAAAAAGTCATCTTTTTTTTAGCAATAACATTTGCCTGTAATACCTTTTGTTTTGCCCAATATACCGACAGCACACAACATTTTACAAGTTATACTTCATCTGGTTCTCTCAATAGAACCAATGGCAACAAAGCTTATTTGCTTAACAATGCCGTTAAACTTGGCCTAAAGAAAAAAAGCATTAGTTTAAATTTCAATAACAACTGGATATACGGCAAACAGAACCAAGGCATTACCAATAACGATTTTTCCTCTACACTTGATTTTAACTTGTATAAAACCCTTCCTCATTTTTTTTACTGGGGACTGGCTAATTACAACACCAGTTATTCTTTAAAAATAAACCATCAGTTGCTAACTGGCGCGGGAATAGCCTACAGCATTGTGGACAGGCCTAATGCTTACCTTAATTTAAGTAATGGAATTTTATACGATTACAGTGACCTGACGTTAAATGGAATGTCTGATAAATACAGTTCATCCAGGAACTCCTTCCGTTTAAGTTATCGATTTGTAATAGGAAAAGTTGTTGAAATCAGCGGCACCAATTTTTCTCAGAATTCCTTAAATGACAAGCATGACTACATCATCAAAACCAACAATAAAGTTTCTTTTAAAGTGAACAAATGGATAAGCCTGCTTACGCAGCTTGATTACAATAAATTGAGCCGCACAAATAGCGAGAACCTCTTGCTAAGTTATGGGCTCAATTTTGAAAGATATTTTTAGAGATTACCAGATTTTTGCACGTTCTGTTTCAGGACGGTACAATTTATCTCCAGGCTTGATGTCAAACGCCTTATACCAGGCATCGGTATTAGACAATGAACCGTTGACACGGAAAATTGCAGGGGAATGCGGATCTGTATTTACCTGCATCCTTAACTTTTCGTCCCTAAGTTTTATGCGCCATACCTGCGCAAAACCCAGAAAGAAACGCTGATCTGGTGTAAAGCCATCAATTTTTGTATTGCCTTTACCTTGTGCTGTATTTTTAAAGGCCTGGTAGGCAATAGCCACCCCACCAATATCTGCAAGGTTCTCTCCCAGGGTAAGTTTTCCGTTTACATGCTGATTGTCCAGCACCGTAAATTTATCATATTGTGCAGCCACGGCACTTGTTTTGGTTTTAAATTTAGCGGCATCTGCACTTGTCCACCATACTTTAAGATTCCCGTCTTTATCATACTGACTTCCTTGATCATCAAATCCGTGGGTCATTTCATGCCCGATTACAGCGCCGATAGCCCCATAATTCACAGCATCATCTGCATCTTTATCAAAGAAAGGGAATTGTAATATTCCGGCAGGAAATACAATTTCATTAAAACTTGGATTATAGTATGCATTAACGGTTGGAGGTGTCATCCCCCATTCTGTTTTATCTACCGGCTTGCCTACTTTATCAACCATTTCTTTATAATTGTGCCTGGCCACTGACTGCAGGTTTTTGTAGTATGCATCTCTGGAGATGGACACATCATTGTATTTTTTCCACTTGTCGGGATAGCCTATTTTTTTGGTAAATGCAGCAAGCTTGGCCAATGCCTTCTGCTTAGTCTCTGCACTCATCCAGTCCAGTTTTTCAATGCGATCTTTATATACATTTTGGAGGTTGTCTACCAAATCTTTCATTCGCTTTTTAGCATCCGGCGTAAAATATTTCTCTACGTAAAACTGTCCAAGCAATTCCCCTAAACCGCCATCAACTTTACTTAACATGGTTTTCCATCTTTCCTTTTGCTGTTTTTGTCCGTTTAGCACTTTGCCATAAAACTCAAAATTGGCATCTCTGAAGGCTTTGCTTAAGGCAGGTGCTGCGTCATTAATGGATTCAAAACTAAGTTTGGTTTTCCAGGCTTCCAGGGGCTGTGTTGTAAGTAAGGTATTTAACGCTTTATAATATTTAGGCTGACCAACCAATACGGTATCGGCATTGATTTCCATTCGTTTAAAGACATCTTTTAAATCTACGTCGGGCATTTGTTCCTGAAGCGTTGCAAAAGCAAACTTATTGTAATTCTTTACCGGATCACGCAATTCTACTGGTGTAGAGTGAGATTTTGCTAACGCTGTTTCCAGGCTTAAAATCCCTGCTGCGTTTTTAGCCGCTGTTACTGCATCTACACCTGTAAGTGTAAATAATCTAGTAATATAAGCTACATAAGCAGCCCTGATATTTTTTGTTGCCTCATCAGTTTTAAAATAATAATCACGATTTGGCAAGCCCAAACCACTCTGGCTAAATTGCGCCATATTCCTGGTGCTATTTTTATCGTCTGGCCCCACATAAAAACCAAATAAAAAGCCATCACCTTCTTTAAAACCATCTGCCGCAATCTTTACCAGTTCTTTATGATCTTTTATCGCACTGATCTTGGCCAGCAAAGGTTTAATTGGTTCGTAACCCAGTTTCTCTATGGCCAGCGTATCCATGCCGCTCAGGTATAGATCAGCTATCTTTTGCTCGTTGCTACCTTTATCATGCTCCTTTTTAGTCATATCTTCTAAAATGCTATGAAGGCTTTGTTGATTATCGTTAAACAAGGTATAAAACGAACCCCATCCTGTTTCTGAGGCGGGGATTTCTGCTTTTTTTAACCATGCACCACTGGCATAGCCGAAAAAATCATCTCCCGGCCGTACAGTAGTATCCATGGCCGACTTGTCAAAAAAGACAGTCCGCCGGGAAGCATCACCTGTTACTTTCTCTGTTTTGTTATTGCAGGACGAGGTTGCCGTCGCCACAACTGCAATCATCAATAAATAGTTAAATTTCATACACAGTTTTTTTATGACATTTTTTTAAAGGTGCGAAATCAATCTCAATTTTTCTTACTTTAGCCAGTAATTTCATACACGGGGTGCCTTACTATCAGGCTGAGATCACACCCGCAGAACCTTGACCAGATAATGCTGGTTAGGAAATTAGTAAAATTAAGAAGTATAATGAGCATTAAAGAGTGGTACGAGTTATTCAGCTCGCAGATTGGACAAACAGGGCTAATAGAATGGCTTGCTGTAGGCTTTGGCGTTTCTGAAGTGATACTGGCAAAGAAAAATAACATCTGGCTTTACCCTACAGGAATTATTTCTGTAACCCTTTCTATGTTTATTTTGCTGGATGTGAAACTTTACGCAGAAACGTTATTAAATGGCTACTACCTGGTGATGAGTGCATATGGTTGGATAGTCTGGAAAAAGCGAAAAGGCGAGCCTCCATTGGCCATTTCCAGGAGCAACGGGAAGGAACTGGGCCTTGCTTTTTTAATCTGTATGGTGGGATTTGCGGTATTGTATACCGTATTAAGGCTTTATACAGATTCTGACGTAATTGTATGGGATGCCTTCGTATCGGCTACTGCATGGGCGGGAATGTGGTTGTTGGCAAGGCGTAAAATTGAAAACTGGATTTTCCTGAATGTCTCTAACCTGTTTGCTATTCCTCTTCTGGTTCATAAAAATCTACCCATGTACGCCCTGCTAACTGTTATTTTATTTATAGTTGCCATATTTGGATTTTTTGAATGGAAAATGATACTGAACAAACGGCAGCTAAAGCCTGTCGGTTAGGCAATCTTACTGCATGTTCAGCTTGTTCTTAATTCATGCTATTGAATAATGAGCGCTATTTTGCTTAGATTTGAGTGCTGAATACCGTATTTTGCATACAATTGAACTGGTACAAACATTAACTCAATATCATTGAACAATCTTCTGAACCCTCTTTTTAAAGCACTGTATATTTGTCTAGGCATAACTGTACTATACGCCTGTGGTTCTCAGAAAGACACGGCTATGAGCCGCGGCATGCAAAATCTCACCGCACGTTACAACTACATTTACAATTCAAGGGTTATTTTAAATGATTATGAAGCCCAGCTGCTTGATGTTTATGCAGATAATTACAACCAGGTGTTACAGCTTTATGTTACGCCCGAAAAATTTAACGCCGCTGCCAAGGAACCTGTTAATCCGCCTGTTGACAGCAAAGAGCTTGATCTTGTGATTACAAAAGCACAAGCCATTATTGCAGATAAGAGCTACAGCAATTATATTGATGATGCTTATTTATTGTTAGGAAAGGCGCAGTTTTTTAAGGGTAATTACTTTATTGCTACGGAGTATTTTGATTACATTATTAAGAACTTTAAAAAAGGAACGCCCAATTTTATCGAGGCACTGGACTGGAAAGCCCGAAGTTTAATGCAACGTAACGACCTCAAAAGTGCTTCTGTGGTTTTGGACACTTTAAATCTTGAACTGGAAGTTGCAAAGAAAGTCCCTGCCGAACCATTGGCTACTTTTGCCCAAATGGACATCAATCTGCATCAGGATAAAGAGGCCATTGCTTATCTGGAAGAAGCTGTTAAAAAGGCCGGTGGCAACAAATATAAAATGCGCTGGACGTATATCCTGGCACAGCTTTATGAAGATCAAAAAAACTATGAACAAGCTTTAAAGAATTATAGAAAAGTCCAGAACAGCAACGCGAGCTTTGAGCTGTATTTTAATGCCAACCTAAACAGGATAAAAATAAACGCCTTATTGAACGGCGAGAAAATTAACCGCAAACAGCAACTGGCGGCTTTATTAAAGGACGATAAAAATGACGATTATACGGATCAGATTTATTACCAGATAGCCGAAAGTTACCTGGATGACAACGATTACCCCAACGCAGAAAAATACTATCAGCTCTCGGTTAGCAACAGTACTAAAAATCAATACCAAAAGGGCTTATCTTACCTTAAGATTGCCGATTTAAACTTTAAGTATTTACGTAAATACCTGAAAGCAAAGGCATATTACGACAGCACAGTTAACACCCTGCCTTTGAATTATCCGGGATATGACCTGATTTTAAAAAAAGGACAAAACTTAGAATATTTAACCACGCGCTACGAAACTATAGCCACACAGGATACCATGCAAATGCTGGTTAAACTGCCGGAAACTGAGCGCAACCGCAGAATTGAACTGATGTTTACCCCGGCTGTTCAACCCGTGGCAACTGTAAATACAATACCTGTCAGGGAAGCTGTTAACAATCCTTTCTTAAATAACAATACAGATAAAAATACCAGTCAAACTTCCGGGACTTTCTATTTTAGCAATACAACGGCCATTAGCAAAGGGTATACAGACTTCAAGAAGAAATGGGGAAATCGCAAGTTGGAGGACAACTGGAGACAAAGCATCCGCAAATCCGGTCAAACCAATACGCAAAATGTTGCGGCATTAAATAGTGATGGCCTGCCAGCAGTTTCGGGTGATAGCGCATCGACTGCGGACAACCTTAATTTAATTAAAAAGTATAATGAGGCGCTTCCTCTTACGCCAGAATTGCTTTCTGCCTCTAATGACAAAATCATCGATGCTTATTTTGAGATCGCAAATTTTTACCAGCAAGAGTTAAATGAAACAGCCGAAGCCATCCGGATTTATCAATTGATCCTGGAACGCTATCCTGATAATAAATACCTGGCCGCCATAAACTATACACTCTACCTTGACTATAAAGATAAAGACGCGGCAAAAGCCAATGGGTATAAAGAAGTAGTTTTATCCCGCTTTCCTGGCAGTATTTATGCCAGTACGATTACTGACCCATCTTTTTCATTAAAGCAATCTGCTTTGGATGCGGCTGCCATTAAAAAATATAATGAGGTATTTGCTGATTATGAGAAAAGGGATTACCAGAAGGTTGTTGCTTCTGCAAATGAAGTTTTGAGTACCAGCGCAGACAATACGCTTTCGCCACAGTTTGCCTACCTAAAGGCCATTGCCATTGGCCGAACGAGTTATATAGACAGCTTGCTTATTGCATTTAAAAGTATTACCACGCGCTTTGCAAATGACCAGCTGATTGTGCCCCTGGTTAAAGAACACCTTAGCTATATTGAGGCCCATTTGCAGGAATTTAAAAGCCGTCGTATAGCGCTCATGGATTTTGATGGGAATGAACCACGCTTTGTAACCAAGCCACCTGCAGCCCTAACACTGCCTAAAGCACCTGTTACCGCTGTTGTTGCACCAGTAGCACCGGTTGTTAAAACAGTAACTCCGGTTGTGGTTGATAAAGTGCCTGTTGTTGCAGTTAAGGAACCTATAGCAGCAGAGAAACCAGTAAAAGCCCATAGTATATTTAGTACCGCAGCATCTGGAACCTGGTATTTTGTGGTTGATGTAGCTGATGCTAGTTTAACATTAAGCTCATCTCGTTTTGGTATTGGACAATTTAACCGCGGTAATTTCCCTGAGGCTGACCTGAGACATCAATTGACAGAATTTGACGACGATCAGTTAATTTACGTAGGAAACTTTAGTAATTTTGAAGACGCAAAAGCGTATGCATATGGGATCACTCCCCGGTTAAAACAAATTATGAAGGTTCCTGAAAACATTTACAAGAGTTTTATCATTAGCAAAGAGAACTTTGACAAACTGAACAGCAGAATGCTGATAGATCAGTATATAGAATTTTACAAAAACAATTATTAATAATGAGCCAGCCACTTTTACCAGCCGATATAAAACGATACAACCTACTACTCTGGAAGGTATTGATTGGAGGCATTGTATGTTTTGCCCTCTTTATAATTGCCGTAGGCTTTGGTCTTTTTGGTCAACTGCCATCTTTTCATTATATAGAGCATCCTAAAAGTAATCAGGCTACCGAAATTCTTTGTGAAGACGGACGACCATTAGGAACCTATTTTATCCAAAACAGATCTAACGTTACCTATCCGCAGATTTCAAAAAATGTAATTGATGCCTTAATCTCTACTGAAGATGCCAGATTTATGGATCATTCTGGTATAGACTTTAGAAGAACTTTTACCATTTTATTCTATAACCTTATTGGCAAAAAGCAAGGTGGGAGTACCATTACCCAACAGCTGGCATTGAACATGTTTTCTGAAGAAGGCAGACAAAAGAATTTTTTAAAACGCTTGTTACAAAAATTTCAGGAATGGATTATTGCGGTAAAACTGGAGCGTAACTATACAAAGGAAGAGATTATCACCATGTACCTGAATACGGTAGATTTTGGAAACCAGGCTTATGGTATTAAATCTGCTGCAAGGGTTTATTTTAATACCACACCAGATCGTTTAAACCTAACGCAAGCGGCCACTTTGGTTGGTTTGCAGAAAGGGATTACCCGTTACTCTCCTACCCGAAACCCAGAGCGTTCTTTAACACGGAGAAATACCGTAATGGCCATGATGGTAAAGTCTGAAGCCATTACACAAGAGCAATTTGACCAGGAGCAAGGAAAACCCCTGGGGTTAAAGTTTAATGCCGCGACTGTTAATGAAGGAATTGCGCCTTATTTCAGGACAGTTTTGAAGGCTGACATTAAGCATATTTTTCAGGAGCACTCTATTCTAAAAGCTGATGGGACACCTTATGACCTGGACAGAGATGGGCTAAGAGTAATTACAACTATTGACTACGACATGCAGGTATATGCTGAAGCTGCACAAAAGGAATATATGAAAACCCTGCAACAGCAGTTTAATGCCAGCTGGAAAGGCCGGAATCCTTACAAAGGAAAAGAACTACAGATTGCGCAAGGTGTAAAACGGTCTGACCGCTATAAGGAACTTGAAGCACAGGGTAAATCTGAAGAGGAAATTAAAGCTGATTTTAATACCCCTACCGAGATGTCTATTTTTACCTGGAAGGGTAACGTAGATACGCTAATGAAACCTATTGACTCGGTAAAATATTACAAAATGTTATTGCGTAACGCAATGATGGCAATGGATCCGCAAACTGGTTTCATTAAAGCCTGGGTTGGTGGTATTAACTTTGAACATTTTAAATATGACCAGGTTAAAATGGGAAAACGTCAGGTAGGATCAACAGCTAAACCTTTTACCTATGCTGTAGCTATTGAGAATGATTATTCTCCTTGTTTTACAGTGGCTAATGAACCGGTTACCATTGAAGTGCCGGGCAGTCCGCCATACACACCTGCTTCATCAGGAACCATTCCGGGGCCTATTACTTTACAAAAAGCCCTGGCCTATTCGCAAAACTATGTGGTAGCCTATTTAATGAAACAAGTAGGCCCTACTGCTGTAGCAACCCTCGCAAAGAAGATGGGCATTACATCAGAAGTACCCGCCTACCCTTCCATTTGTCTGGGCTCTTTTGATGCCAGTATTTTTGATATGGTTGGAGCTTATGGCGTATTTGCCAATAAAGGAATTTGGACAGAGCCAACTTATATTATGCGCATTGAGGACAAAAACGGGGTGGTTTTGTATGATAAGAAGCCAAGAGTGGTATCGGCCATGAGTGAAGATGTTGCGTACATCATGACCAGAATGCTGGAAGGTGTAGTAAAAAATGGTACGGCTTCCCGCTTAAGTTATAAATATGGAATCCGCACCCCGGTTGGCGGAAAAACAGGAACTACCCAGAATAACTCTGATGGTTGGTTTATGGGCATAACCCCTCAGTTGGTTGCTGGTGTTTGGACCGGTTGCGAAGACCGTGCATTCCACTTTTTAAGTACCGGTGAAGGAGCAGGTGCCAATATGGCCCTTCCAATATTTGCTGGTTTTATGAAAAGGGTCTATGCCAATCCGAAAATTAAGATCAGCAAAGGCGATTTTGAAGCACCTAAAAACGGAACTTCTATTGTTTACGATTGTGACAAGTACCAACAGCAGCAACAGGATACTACAGAACTGGACCAGAAGTTAGGGTTTTAATCCCAGGTTTAAATGAGTGCGTTCGACTATAAAAAGGCATTGGCCGATGTTCCGCAGAATCCTGGTGTATACCAGTTCTGGGACGCCGATGATACGCTGATTTATATTGGTAAGGCAAAAAGCCTTCGTAATCGGGTTGGATCTTATTTTAACCAGGACAATCAGATGAATGGCAAAACCAGGGTACTGGTTTCTAAAATCAGGAAAATCACCTTTACCATTGTTGATACCGAGATTGATGCCTGGCTATTGGAAAACAGCCTGATTAAAAAACATCAGCCACGTTACAACATCATGCTCAAGGATGATAAAACTTATCCCTGGATTATCATTAAAAAAGAACCTTTTCCACGTCTATACTGGACACGTAAACTGGTTAAAGACGGTTCAACTTATTTTGGGCCCTATGCTTCTGTAGGCATGATGCACACCATTCTGGACCTCATTAAGGAAACTTATCCATTGCGTACCTGTAACCTACCTCTTTTACCGAAAAATATTGCGGAAGGTAAATTTAAGGTATGCCTGGAATACCAGATTGGTAATTGCAAGGGACCATGTCAGGCTTATCAGAGTTTGAATGATTACGATCATAATATTGAAGAAATTAAAGATATCCTAAACGGCAAAATCGGTAATGTGATCCGGGAGGTAAAACAGGTAATTAAAACTGCTGCCGAGGAGCTTAATTTTGAACATGCCCACCAGTATCAGCGCAAGTTACTTGTACTGGAAAAATACCAAAGTAAATCTACCGTTGTAAACAGCTCTATTACCAATGTAGATGTGGTAAGTATTGCCTCTGATGACCGCTATGCCTTTGTGAATTACTTGAAAATCATGAACGGAAGCATCATCCAAACGCAAACTATAGAAATCAAAAAACGGCTGGACGAAACTGATGAGGAACTGTTAACGATAGCCATTACTGAATTCAGGACCAGATTTAACAGTACTTCTAAAGAGATCATTGTTCCATTTGAAATTACCCTGACCGATCCTACACTAAAATTTACCGTACCTAAATTAGGTGAAAAAAAGAGCCTCCTTGATTTATCGCAAAAAAACGTCTTGTTTTTTAGAAAGGAAAAGCTAAACCAATACGAAAAGCTCAATCCTGATTTGCGTTCTGAACGTATCCTTACTCAAATGCAAAAGGACTTACGCTTAACCAAACTGCCGCAGCATATTGAGTGTTTTGACAACTCTAACTTTCAGGGAAAATACCCTGTATCGGCTATTGTGGTTTTTAAGGACGCCAAACCTTCTAAAAAAGACTACCGGCATTTTAACGTTAAAACTGTTGAAGGGCCAAATGATTTTGCCACCATGGAGGAAGCTGTTTACCGTCGTTATAAGCGTATGCTGGAAGAGGACCAGCCATTACCTCAACTTGTGATCATTGATGGTGGCAAAGGGCAGCTTTCTTCTGCTATGAAGAGCTTAAAATTATTGGGGATTGACAAACAGCTTACAGTGATTGGGATTGCAAAAAGGCTGGAAGAATTGTTTTACCCTGGGGATAGTTATCCTTTGTATCTGGATAAGAAGTCAGAAACGCTGAAGGTAATTCAGCAATTGCGTGATGAAGCACACAGGTTTGGAATTACCTTCCACAGGAAGAAACGGGATCAAGGGACGCTTAAAACGGAATTGGAAGACATTGCTGGCATTGGCAAAACTACGGCAGATAAATTACTGCGCCATTTCAAATCGGTTAAGAAAATTAAAGAAGCTACAGAACAAGAGCTGATGCAAATATTAAATAAGGCGCAGGTAAAAACACTGCTAGCACATTTTAGTGCTCACGATCTTCAATAAGAAACAACTCTGAAGCGATGTGATCTGCAAAAAGCTTCCCTTCCTGGGTTAGGGTAAGTTTATCATTTTGGCAAATTAACCAATTGCGTTCAATAAAGGTTTTACTGTTGTACAAAGTTTCTTCCAGATAAGTTTTGCCATAAGTTTCTGCAATTTTGTAGAGGTCTGTACCCCACATGGTGCGCAACGAAGTCATAATATATTCGTTGAAACGATCCAGATTACTCAACTCTTCCACCGTCTCTGCCAGTTTACCATTATCCAATTGTTGCAAATAAAGTGCATTATTTGCAACATTATGATAGCGGTTTGTTCCATCAAAACCATGTGCTGATGGACCTATCCCAAGATAAGGTATACCTCTCCAATAGTTGGTATTGTGCACAGCATATTTTCCTGGCAGGCTTAAGTTAGAGATTTCATAATGTTCGAAGCCGGCTCCTGTAAGTTTTGCAATCAGCGTTTGAAACTGATCTGCACTTTGCTCATCGTTAATGGGGATGTCTTTTCCTCTTTTAATGTTACTGGCCAGTATGGTTTTTGGCTCTACCGTTAGGGAGTAAGCAGAAATATGCGGGGTTTGCAGTTCTATGGCTTTTTGAATGTTCTTTAACCATTTTTCATTGGTCAGTAAGGAGTAGCCATAAATCAAATCTATACTCAGGTTTTCAAAACCGGCATCCTGGCTCCTTTTAATACAGTCTTCTGCCTCATTAGAATTGTGCGCGCGGTTCATCCATCGCAGATCTTCATCAAAAAAGGATTGCGTACCGATGCTAAACCTGTTGACAGGCATCTGTCGCAACTCTCCTATTTTCTTTGCGTCCAGATCATCAGGATTAGTTTCTATGGTAATCTCCGCATCAGAGGCAATGGAAAAATGTTGGGTAAGGGTATCAAATATTTTATTCAGATATGGCGATGGCAATACAGATGGTGTTCCACCACCGAAGTAAATTGTGCCCACCTGATCTGTAATTCTATCCTTTTTTAAGATAAGCTCTTTACAAATGGCATCCGTCATCTCCGCAGCATACTTTAGTGAGGTACTAAAGTGAAAATCGCAATAGGTACATGCTTTTTTACAAAAAGGGATGTGGATATAGATGCCAGACATTTGGCAAAGGTAAGGTTTAAGTCTTGATGAACGATAATAACTAAGTCCTTAGCATAAAAACGAGTGTATCAAATCTTTTTTAGTGTACCAAAAAAGCCGATCATTCCAATTCTTTTATTCTTTACCATGCAAAATACAGATCTTCCTTTAACAATAAAAATAAGCACATAATTATTGAGAACCAAGTCTTTTGTTTGAACAGTTATCTTATAGTTGTCTTCGCTTTCTGAAAGCAAATCAAAGCTGTATATTCTGGAGCTGAAATTAATTCCCGGGTGCTCCCGGTTTACTGAGCGGGAAAAAGATGCATTGGCATAAGGTAAAGAAACTGCGATGCTATCTTTGGTTACGCGACAATAAAACGAAGCATATTTTGGTGGAACCCCAGTGCTTCATCCAGATCATAAAATGCAGTATCCTTTGCACCCGCCTTGATAATCACTCCTGATACTGGCTTAAATTCGAAGTAAATTTTATTGGATGTCGTTTCCTTGGCAGGAAGCTCATCTTGTGCAAGGCAGACGTTGATGAGCAATGCTAAAAAAACAGTGAATTGGAAAGATCGTAAAAGCATATGCCCAAAAGTACAAGCTAAAGGCTCCGCTGCCAATCTGAAGACAACTATTTAACAAACCTTAACCTTTTATGCCTAAACCACATCCATAACTGAGACAAGTTATTACGGCTCCACTTCGCAAATTCAGTAATGGATATCGGTTTTAGAATGAAGCTGAATCTCGTATATTTGAAACTGCATCTATCTTATTTAATGTCTGATTATATTATCCACGAGTTTAAAGCTTCTTTACTGAACGGTATTTTTATCTTAAAACACTGTGCGGATGCTGTGGATACGGGAGTTAAGGGCTTTTATGATTTGAAGCCCGAATCAATTGAGCTTAATAAAGCATTATTTCCGGTACCTTCTGCCGGGGCAAAAGTTTTTGACGTTGCGGTAGTGCTTGCAGGGCAAACATTGGTAATGAGCTGTACTTGCGGACAGGAAAGCAAGAAACTTTGTGACCACAGTGCGCAGGCGCTATTTAACATCATGAACCGTGATGAGCTGAGGGTATTTTTTGATGCAAAGCTTAGGCGGGATAAAATGAAGCAAGTTGCTAAAGATTATGGCCTGGAAGTGGAGCCGGATCTGGATTTGCATTTTGAGTTGAAATATAATAAAAGTGATACCTTGATTAGTCCGAAGGTTAAAGAGCTTTTTGCGATAAACAGGCACACAAAAGAAGAAGCGGGACAAGCCCTGTTTACTAACAGCGATGGTTTGCTGCCTATAAATGGCCTGCTTAAAAAAGGCGTAAAAACGATTGTTGTGTTTAGTCAGCACCGATATTATAGTCATCTAACAATCGGTTTGTACCAGGCGGTAGAAACTAAGGATGGCAAGGTTAAAAATCCTTTAACTGCAGTGGATCCTTCAGACCTGATTTGGAAAGCAGAGAATACTTCGGAACTGAAGTTTCTAAGTGGCGTGCTAAAATTTCAAAACAACTATAATGCAGAAGCCTCAAGTTCTGACCTGGAGGGCTTAAAAGCCTTGGCAAAGAACCCTTTGGGCTTGGACATATATACACATGATGCAGAGATATCAGCCAACATTAACGCAAATTCCATTGTACCCATTAAGCTTAAGATTCTTGGAATAGATTTAATCCTATCGGTAAACCAACGGGGGGAATTTTACGAAGTTTCTGGAAAACTGTTACTGGAGGGGGAATCTTATCCTCTGGAAGATTTGCAGGTAAAACATCATTATTTTATTCAGCTGGACCGCAACTGGCATCTGATAGACAATCCTGATTTTTTAAGGGCAATAGATTTTTTTAAAAAGCATTACGACAAAATGCTCGTTCATCAGTCTAAGTTCGATGAATTTTACACCACCATACTTTCTAACCTGGAAGAAAAGATAAAGATCAATTATGCTTATTTAAAACCGGCTACCAAAACGCAAAAAGAAGAGCAAGGATTTGACCTGGAGAATGAACAACTCATTTACCTTTCCGAATCAGAAGATTTTGTGCTTTTAACACCGGTGATACGGTACAGCAATACAGAAATCCCTATACTTTCTAAAAAGCAAATCATTGCAAAAGATAAGTACGGAACAACGTTTACCCTGCGCCGTAATGAGGAGGAGGAATTGCATTTTATAGGTAATATTGCCAAACAGCACCCTTATTTTGAGGAACAACTAGCAGATGGTATTACGGCTGACTACTTTTATATGCACCGAAATCATTTTTTAGAACCCGAATGGTTTTTAAATGCCTTTGAGGCATGGAGGAGCAAGGGAATTATCGTAATGGGCTTTAACAAGCTCAACAATAATAATCTGAGCCAGCATAAACCCACTATTTCTATTAAGGTGATCAGTGGCATAGACTGGTTTGAAACTTCGGTTAAAGTAGCCTACAATGGAGAAGCGATTTCTTTAAAACACCTGCACAAATCTATTCGTAATAAAAGCAAATTTATAAAGCTCGACGATGGTACTATGGGCATTTTGCCTGACGAATGGATGAGAAAATTTACGGATTATTTTAATGCTGCTGAATTGGTGGAAGACAGTTTGCATACCCATAAAATAAATTACAACAGTATTGCCGAGTTGTATGATGAGCATTTGCTGGACGAATCTGTAAAAGATCAACTGGCTATTTACCAGGGTAAGCTTTCTGGGCCCGAACAAATTTTACCCGTTCCAGTACCTGAAGGATTGAATGCAGAATTGAGAGGGTACCAGCAAGAGGGGTTGAACTGGCTTAATTTCCTGGATGGGTTTAACTTTGGCGCCTGTTTAGCTGATGATATGGGCTTGGGGAAAACCATCCAGATTATCGCTTTTATTTTGAGCCAGCGAAATAAGGGGCACCAAAATACAAACCTGATTGTAGTTCCTGCTTCGCTTATTTTTAACTGGCAGGCAGAAGTTGCTAAGTTTGCACCTTCCATTAGCATCCATACCATTTATGGTGCAGACAGGATTAAGAATGTCCAGGACTTTGACGCCTATGAAATTGTGCTTACTTCTTATGGAACTTTACTGGCAGATATTCGCTTTCTAAAATTATACCGTTTTAACTACGTGTTTTTAGACGAATCACAGACCATTAAAAACCCCGATTCACAGCGCTATAAATCGGTTCGTCTATTGCAATCGCGCAACAGGGTGGTACTTACCGGGACCCCTATAGAGAACAGTACTTACGATTTATATGGCCAGCTTTCTTTTGCTTGTCCGGGTTTATTGGGCAGCAGGCAACAGTTTAAAGAATTATATGCCGTACCCATTGATCAGTTTAAAGAGAGCAGGCCTGCCAAGGAACTTCAAAAAAAGATCAGTCCTTTTATCTTACGTCGCACCAAAGAACAGGTGGCAAAAGAACTTCCGGATAAGACAGAGATGGTTATTTATTGCGAAATGGGAACGGAACAGCGCGAGGTTTATGAAGCCGAAGTGCAGGACATAAAAGACTATATTGAGGGCACTTTAGAAGATGAGTTGAAAAAGAGCAGCATGCACATCTTACAGGGCATAACCCGGCTGCGGCAAATATGTAATTCTGCCGAGCTGTTGAAAGATGATCGTTTTTATGGCAATGCCTCGTCAAAAATGGAGGTACTCCTGGAGCAAATTGAAAGCAAATCACCAAACCACAAAATCCTTATTTTCTCGCAATTTGTAGGTATGCTGGATCTAATAAGGGTACAACTACGACACCGTGGAATTGCTTTTGAGTACCTGACCGGGCAAACGCAAAACAGGGCACGGGTAGTAAACTCCTTCCAGGACGATGCTGGTATACGGGTCTTTTTAATCAGCTTGAAAGCCGGGGGAATGGGGCTTAACCTTACAGAGGCAGATTACGTTTACCTGGTTGATCCGTGGTGGAACCCCGCAGTAGAGAACCAGGCCATAGACAGGAGTTACCGGATTGGGCAACAGAAAAATGTGGTTGCTGTACGTCTGATTTGTCCTGATACAATTGAAGAAAAAATCATGAAACTGCAGGAGACCAAAAAAGAACTGGTGAACGATTTAATTAAAACAGATACGGATATCCTGAAGCGCCTTTCCAAAAAGGATTTACTGGAATTGTTCAATTAATACCTTAGTTTTGCAGAATGAGGTATGTGCTCACCTTTTTACTCCTATTCACAAATATATTACTCCATGCCCAGGAACTTACGGTACCTGTGGATACAGTAGTGAAAACGCCTTACAGTTATAGGAAGGCTCGTGACTCTGCTTTTAAAGCAAGGCAAAAGATTGTAACAGATTCCATTATTGCGCATACCTGGATTATTCCTGATTCGCTATTAAGCAGCACCATGATTATGGATAGCATTATGAAGGCGAAAGTATACAGCCGACCTTCAGGCGAACCCTGGTATACCATCTACAACAAAAAGAAAAAAGAAAGTTTATATAAAACCGGCACACCTATAGCAAAAGGGCAAGTTTGGGTGCTTGCCTTTGTGGGCGTATTGCTTCTGCTGTTTGCCATACTAAAAAACTCCTTCTCCAGGCAATTACAAACCATTGTACAGGCATTTTTTAGTGATAGAATTCTGAACAACCTGAACAAGGAGGATAATTTATTTACATCCTGGCCTTTTTTATTGCTGTTTATACAGTTTGGCTTTACCATAGGAATGTTCATTTATCTCACTTCGCAATATTATGGAATAGGCTACTTAGATAATGGCTTTCGTTTGCTGTTTAGTATGTCTGTTATTATCATTGTTTTATATGCCTTCAAAATCTTATTGCTTAGAATGCTTGGCTACATTTTTAACATACAAAAACCGGTACACGAGTATATTTCAATATTATATTTGAGTTATTTTAACATTTCGCTCTTATTTATTCCGTTGGTGGTCGCTTTTGCCTTATCTCCTTTAAAATATGGCATATACTATATCGCTATCTCCGTTGTGGTATTGGCCATAATATTTGCTTTTCAATTTATTAGAGCGGGTGTAAACATTTTATCTCACCACAGGTTTTCAAAAGTCTATTTATTTTTATACTTTTGTGCCCTCGAAATATGCCCTATTTTGATATTAATCAAGGTAATAGGACTATAAAGCGGAAAAATTAGGTAATGCAAGAAAACACAGAAAATCGGTTAAACAAGGTAAAAAGCATTTTAATCACGTTGCCAAAACCTGAAACAGAGAAGTCGCCTTATTTTGATTTGGCCAAAAAGTACAATGTAAAAATAGATTTCCGGTCTTTTATTCATGTAGAAGGGGTGCCTGCAAGGGACTTTAGAAAAGACAAAGTAAATTTATCTGAATTTACAGCTGTAGTTTTCACTAGCAGAAATGCAGTAGATCATTTTTTCAGGATTAGTGAAGAAATGAGGTATGAAGTTCCTGCAGATCTAAAATATTTTTGCATCTCTGAATCTACTGCACTATACCTACAAAAGTATATTCAGTATAGAAAACGTAAAATCTTCTTTGGAAAGCAAACCGCAGCCGACCTCGCTGAGGTATTAAAAAAACATGCGGGCGAGAAATTTATTTATCCTTGTTCTGATGTTGCGACAGAAGACACGATGAATTTCCTTCAAAAAAATGGCTATAATGTTACCCCTGCTGTACTGTTTAAAACCGTTGTAAGTGACCTTTCTGATCTTGCTGAGGTATTTTATGATATCATTGGCTTTTTCAGTCCCTCTAGTATTCAATCACTTTACACCAATTTCCCTGACTTTGCTCAAAACAAAACACGGATTGCAGCGTTTGGATTAAATACACATAAGGCTGTTACAGACAAAGGTTTAATCGTAGACATTGCAGCACCTTCGCCTGAGGCACCCTCAATGATTATGGCTATCGAAAACTACATTAAGAAATCCAACAAATAACGGAAACAACAAAGGTTTTTATTCTTTTTGTTCAAATTTATCCGGCTATTGATTATTGTGATAAATTAATTGTTTTTATCGATCTTATTTGATAAAATTGTCTCAATAGATATGAGAAGAATATACTTATTTGGTTTTGTCATTTTAACAGCACTGTTTTCCAGTTGTGGGAAAGGCGGGCAGGGAGAATTGGTTGGCGTATACAGTAAGAAATTTAAAAGCAACCGAATACCTTTAGGCATGGTTTATATTCCACCAGGCCGTACCCTTATCGGTATGTCTGATGAGGATATTGAAAATGGCCAGAGTGCTCCTTCTGCAATGAAGTCTTTTACTTCATTTTACATGGATCAAACAGAAATTTCAAATGCCGAGTACCGTCAATTTGTACAATGGGTGAAAGATTCTATCGCTGTAACCATGCTTGGCCCAACCGGGGCGCCTGGTTTATATACAAAAGCCCCTACTACCGCAGGTGGAGCAACTTTAACTTCCAACAGAAATATAGACTGGCGCAAAGTGGGCAACGGCTCTGTACTTTGGAGCAATAAAAAAGGTGGATATGCTGCTAAACTGGCCGATATGTATTACACCGGCGATGATGCATTACCAGGAAGGAAAGAAATAGATGTAAGGAAGCTTAGATACTCCTATAGCATTGTAAGTCTTGACCTGGCAGCTGCTGGCAGAAAAGACCCCACTAAAAACCGCAAGGATTTTATTGAAAGCTATGTAGATTCTCCAGACCCAACTAAACCGAACGAATTTCCTTCTGTAAGTGTATACCCGGATACCATGGTCTGGAAAGTAGATTATTCTTATTCGCAAAACGACCCTATGGTTAAAACTTATTTTAACCACCCTTCTTATGATAATTATCCCGTTGTTGGCGTAAGCTGGGATCAGGCAAAGGCTTTTTGTGTATGGCGTACCCGTTTTTACGAGTCTGTAGCAGCTTCCAGAAAATTACCAATAAATTCTAGACCAGAATACGATTTACCAACAGAAGCACAGTTTGAATATGCTGCCAGAGGCGGAAACGTAAAAACAAAATATCCTTGGGGCGGTCCTTACGTACGTAACACAAAGGGTTGTATGCAGGCCAACTTTAAAGTAGGCAGAGGTAATTATTCTGACGATGGCGGTTTATATACGGTTAACGTACGTTCTTATTTCCCGAACGACTATGGATTATACAATATGGCAGGTAACGTAGCTGAATGGACTGTTACCGCTTACAACCAGTCAGCAGCCCCCCTATTGCTTGACTTTAATCCTAACTTTACTTATGTTGCCAAAACCTCAGACAGCAAATACCTGAAGCGTAAAGTAGTAAGAGGTGGCTCTTGGAAAGACATTGGCTTTTTCCTTCAAAATTCTGTTGGTACTTATGAATACCAGGATCAATCCAGATCTTACATCGGTTTCCGATGCGTATCTGCTTACCCGGGCACAGACATCAACTACAGAAACTAATAAAATTAACAACCTTACCCTTAAACATCTTTGAATATCATGGCAGCTAAAAAAAAAATTGACTCTTTACACTTAGCCATATCTCTTGGCGCAAGTATTGTAATCTTGGGCGCATTATTTAAAATCCTACACCTTGGTGGTATTTGGGGTAACTATATGATCGGAGCCGGATTGGGCGTAGAAGCGTTTTTATTCGCTTTGACAGGCTTTTTCCCACCTGCACCAGATCCAGCCTGGGAACGTGTATACCCAGAATTAAGAGAAGATTTTGATGGTGAATTACCTAAAGCTTCTGCAAGACCTGTAGTTGCAGCTGCATCCTCAACCGGATCTCTTGATAAAATGTTAACAGACGCTAAAATTGGTCCTGAACTTATTGAAAGCCTTGGTAGCGGACTTCGTACTTTTAGCGATAAAGTGGCTGCTATTTCTGAAGTTGCAGATGTATCTACTGCAACATCAGAATTTACAGGTAAAATAAAGACTGCCTCTACAAGTTTTGACAACCTGAACGTAGCATTTGGAAAAGCTACTGCACAGCTGGCTGAAATGGGAAATACCAATATTGATTCTGAAGCTTACCATACCCAGGTTACTGCTTTGGCTAGAAATCTATCGGCATTAAACGCAGTATATGAATTGGAATTACAGGATTCAAGTGCGCACCTTAAATCAATGAATAAATTTTACCAGAACTTATCTTTAACCATGAACAACTTTAATGAATCTATGGAAGATTCTAAACAGTTTAAGGAAGAGGTAGGCAAACTGGCTAAAAACTTATCTTCATTAAATGCTATTTATGGCAATATGTTATCAGCCATGAATCAGCCACGTGTATAATTTGTCTAGTATAAATTTATAAATTAACGAACTAGCACAATGGCCGGAGGAAAAGAAACAACTAGGCAGAAGATGATCAATATCATGTATTTGGTATTGCTGGCTATGCTTGCATTAAACGTTTCAGATACCATTTTAAATGCTTTCAAAAATATCAATGATACTTTTGAAACTTCTAAAACAAACGTAAATACAAGTATTGACCAATTATTTTCTGCATTTCAAAATACAAAACTAAAAGAAGAACCTGCAAGGGCACAGCCGATATGGGAAAGTGCCAACAAAGCAAAAAGCTATGCAGATGAGTTAACCACTTATATCGACGGACTTAAAGCAAAGTTTTCTACCGCTGGAAATGGAATTGATCCTGAAACTGGTGATTTGGTAGAGCGTGCCAACCAGGATATTGCTCAGGGCATCATGATCAATCAGAAAGAAGGTGAAAAACTAAAGTCTAAGATCAACGAAACCCGCGAGAAGCTAATTTCGTTACTACCTGCAGAAGATCGTAAATCTGTTACCTTCTCGCTTGAAGCTAAAGACGCAGAAAAATCTTTAGATGGAAAGAAAAAATGGGAGGATATTAACTTTGGTGAAGGCACCCCTTTAACTGCGGCTAATACCATTCTAACCCGGATTCAGGCAGACACTAAGAATGCCGAAGCCGAAATTGTAAAAAAACTTTTCGGGAACATGGATAAGGCGATGGTAAACCTTGATAAATTTGATGCTGTTGCCGTTGCACCTTCATCTTATGTTATTCAAGGTCAGCCATACACTGCACAGGTTTTTTTAACTGCAAGTGATTCCAGGTCTACACCTGAAATATTTGTAGGTGGAAGCCCGTTATCAGTAAAAGACGGAAAAGGTGTTTATACAGGAAGTACTGGAAGCGTAGGCGTGTTTAAATGGAAAGGGATGATCCGCGTTAAGCAGACGGATGGACAGGTTAAAGAATATTCTACCCCTGAGCAATCTTATCAGGTAGCTAAGCCATCTGCAACGGTATCTCCAGACAAAATGAATGTAATTTATGCAGGCATTCCTAACCCATTCTCCGTTTCTGCAGCTGGCTTTCCTTTAGAAAGTGTAAACGCCGGCATCAGTGGTGGTTCTATTAAAAAAGTTGGTAGCGGACAATATTCAGTTGTAGTTGGCGGAGACCAGATAGGCAAAACATTAAACGTAAGCGTATCTGCTAACAGCGCCGGAAAAACATTAAATCTAGGCAGTCAGCAATTCAGGGTAAAAGCCTTGCCTACACCAAAAGCTTTTGTTAAAGGAAAATCTGGCGGTAATATTCCATTGGAAACATTGGAAAGTGCCAGTCAGATGGAAACTGAACTTGAAGATTTTGTATTTGACATTAAGTATAGGGTAATCAGATTCTCCGTAACCTTCATCAATCCGAGGTCAGATGCGGTAACCATTCCCAATACCGGAGGAAGCTTTGGTGCACAGGTTAAAGGTGCGTTAAACTCGCTAAAACCAGGCGCCACTGTAATATTTAAAGACATTGTGGTAGAAGGACCGGATGGAAGGTCCAAGGTTTTGGATGGGATAACGTTTTCAGCAAAATAGGCTGAAGAAAACATTGAGCGCTTAAATAATAAGAATAGAGAGAGATGAAAAAGGTTTTATATACATTGGTTGTGGTACTGCTATGCAGTGCTTCATTTGCTCAGGTTAAAAAGACCACCCGCAAAAGGACGACAGCGCCAGCCAAAGCTGTTCAAAAACAGCCTGCTGCAGCCGTACCTTCAGTTACAGCAGATGCACCATCAAAAGAGATGGCCCTTGATGCTGCAGCTACATCAATAAAAAAACCAAAAATAAAAACTCCTCCAAAAGACGGTTATTCTGTGCGCAAAGATATAGACAGTAATGTGTTGGTTCCTTTAGCAGATGTACGAGAAGAAGATGTGTATTATGCAAAACGCGTTTGGCGTGAAATTGATTTGCGGGACACCATCAATTCCGTTTTGAATGCTGAAAATTCAAAGCTGATTCAGGTACTAATTGACGCAATTAGAAACGAAGAGCTCACAGTTTATTCTCCTAAAGATACCGTTCAGGGAAGGCTACTGGAAGACAACGATTCCTTCCGCATTGCTTATACTAAAGATCAGGCACTGCAAAGTGCCCAAGGCACTACGGAAGGGGCACCTGATGCTGATGGCAAAATTGCGGCACCGACACTTAGAAGATTCAGGCCAGATGAATTTATGAAATATAGAATCAAGGAAGACTGGATTTTGGATATCAAACGCTCTATTTTTGAGCCCAGAATAGTTGGAATTGCGCCTATGAAAATGGTTGAAGGTAACTGGCAACCTGTATTTTGGGTATATTTTGAGGATGCAAGAGAATTACTAAATAAGTTCCGTATTGTTAATCCTGGCAATGATGCTTCTACACTAACTTTCGATGATTTTTTCATCAGACGTTTGTTTGCCAGCAATGTGATCAAAGAGACCAACCCTTCAAATAAAACAATTGTTGAAATTTTAGGCCAAACAGACCCAAAGGATCCTAGAAAGCTTTTTGAATCTGAAAAGATCAAAAAATCAATCTCTGACTACGAACAAAGTTTGTGGGAATATTAAGAAGAATGTAAAAAAGAAAAGGCCTGGAGAGATTCAGGCCTTTTCTTTTTTTTAATGGTATAAGGTATAAACGCTATTGTCATACTCAGGGTTAGCGCCCTGCTGCGACGCAACAAAGGCACCAACAGTACAAGCTCTATCTAGGCTAGCTTCAACAGTATATCCTTTTAATATGCTGCTAATGTAGGTGGCAAGGAAAGAATCTCCGGCACCAACAGTATCTCCGACCTGAACTTTATATCCCTCATGCCTAAAAATTTGACCCTCTTGCCATACCATAGCACCTTTATCACCGAGCGTTATGCAAATGGTTTCAATAGCAAATATGGTACTAAGTTCAAGACAGGCCTGTTTTAAATCAGTTGCATTAAGCGCAAGCTCTGCACAAAGATAAGCCAGCTCATCCTCATTAATTTTTAGTACATCTGCCGCTGCCAGCAGCAACCTCAAAGTCCCTATTTCATAAAAAGGGGGTCTAAGGTTAATATCAAAAACTTTAAACTTAGCATGCTTAAGTAATTCAAGAATGGTGGTTCTGCTCTCTTCATTCCTGCAGGTTAAGCTACAATAAACAAAAGCATCTGCACTTTTCACCTCCAATATTGCCTGCTCTGCAAGCGCTATTGCATCCCATGCCACGGGCGCTACAATGGTATAAGTTGCCTGATTCTGATCATCCAGATGGACCTCTACCGTACTGGTGGGTAATGTTGGATGAGTTTGGATTAATCTTAGACTATGCTGCTGGCTTTCAAGAAAACCAAGTAGTTCCTTTCCGTAGGCGTCATCCCCTACTGCGCTGATAAATTCAGTGTCAACACCTTGCTTATGCAAATGAAGAGATACGTTCATTGAAGATCCACCAGGCTTTTTCTCACCTTTAAAAACATCCCACAACATCTCTCCAACGGCTACAACTTTATATTTCATGCTGCAAAATACACCTATTTTAACAAAGGAAGATTAAAAAGGAAGATTTCTTGACAGTGCCTTATTGGCATTTTTATAGGCAAGCTTTTCTTTCCAGCTCATATATGCTTCCCTAAAATTACCTTTCATAAAATCATCAAATTTGCGCTGCAATGTAAGGTTGTACAAACTTTTTGCTTTTACAGCCCAGGACTTATCCCAGGCACGCAGGCTAATGGAGAAAGAGCCATCAAGGTATTTCATCCAGTGCCAATATCCTGTAGGCATAAAAAGTGTATCACCGTGCTCCAAAAAAACCTCCGTACCCTTCACACCTGCCAGTCCGGGGAAACGATCAAAATCCGGTTGCTCCACATCATAATCTTCCAGCGCATAGGTTGCAAAGGGAATTTGATATAACCTTTCCTTCCATTTATTCTCAAACAAAATAACATGCTTACGTCCATTAAAATGCGTATGAAAAATGTGCGCAAGATCAATGTCGTAATGTAAAAATGTAACAGAACCCTTACCTCCAAAAAACATGTTAGGATAGCTATCCAAAAAGCCTCCCATTAGGTTTTTAGGCGCTATATAATCATCAAGTAACTTAGGTGCATGCTTAATCGGATCAAACAAAAAGATCCTCAAATCTGTGGGTGTTTCCTTAATCAGGTCTATATAATCTCCAAACTTCATTTCTGCCGCAGAAGCATTAATAGGCTTAGATGGATCTGCTTTAGAACTATCATATAAAGGTACGGCTTGATCGCCTATTACCTCCTTCATATAATCTAAGGTCCATTTCTTATAAGCAGGCCAATTTTTAGCCATATTCTTGATCACTAGCGGCTTCCTGGCGTTTAAATAATACTTTTCAAAGTCAGCTTTAGAAATATCATCTACAACGGTTATTGGAGAAAGATCAAACTTCATGTTAATATAAGGTTAAGACTATACAAACTTAAAAAAAGAGGTAAGGTTTGGAAATAGTTGATTGAAAAATTAGCCTTTACTGACAATACTACAGGCCCAAACTTTTAGCTTTGATTATTCGTTAATACTATTTCTATGAGAGGTTTCCAATTTTCTAACTTTTTGCCCGATGATAAGCCAATTGGTGGGTTTGATGACCTGCTTAAGCTTTTCATGCAATTGCTAAACTATACTGCAGGCGATGCAGGCGAAGCACTGAACTGGATGACGCAGCTTGACAAACAGCATCACCTCACAACGAATGAATATGGCATGGGAGATTTCATCAATGACCTTAAAGAAAAAGGATACATTAAGGAAGACCCACGGGATGGAAGTACCAGCATTACTTCAAAGACCGAACAGACCATCCGAAAATCTGCTCTGGAAGAAATTTTTGGCCAGTTAAAAAAAGCAGGCAAGGGAAACCACAACAGTAATAAGTCTGGTATTGGCGAGGAGAAAAATGCAGACCGCAGGGAATATTCTTTTGGTGACAGTCTGGATCAAATAGACATGACGGCCTCTATACAAAATGCGCAGGTAAATCATGGCATTGGAAATTTCACCTTAACCGAGCGTGACCTGGAAGTTGAAGAAAAGGATTATAAAACCCTTACTTCTACCGTACTCATGATAGATATTTCCCATTCTATGATTCTTTACGGAGAGGATCGTATTACCCCCGCTAAAAAGGTAGCCATGGCGCTGGCAGAACTGATTAAAACACGTTATCCAAAAGACACACTGGATATTGTTGTTTTTGGAAACGATGCCTGGACCATAACGGTAAAAGACCTTCCCTATTTACAGGTTGGCCCTTACCATACCAATACACTGGCCGGATTGGAACTGGCTACTGATCTTTTACGTCGCCGTAAAACCCATAACAAGCAAATTTTTATGATTACCGATGGTAAACCTACCTGTTTAAAAGAAAACGGCAGGTATTACAAAAACAGTATTGGATTAGACCGCAAAGTAATTTCCAAAACACTGAATATGGCTGGTCAATGTAAAAGGTTAAAAATCCCGATTACTACATTTATGATTGCTAAAGACCCTTACCTGCAGCAATTTGTAAGGGATTTTACAGAAGTAAATGGTGGCCGTGCTTTTTACAGTTCACTTACCGGCTTAGGTGAATACATTTTTGAAGATTATATTAAAAACAGAAGAAAAACAGTTCGTTAAGCGAAGAAAACATGGATTACAACTCAATAAAAACGCTCGGCGAATTAAAAGCCGCAAATTATACCTCATTATCTGTTAAGGACGAACTTCGAAAAAACCTCATTAAACAACTTCAAAATAAAGAAGAGGGTTTTGAAGGTATTCTTGGTTACGATGAAACTGTGATCCCCGAACTGCAAACCGCTATCCTATCCCGCCACAATGTATTGTTGCTGGGATTGAGGGGACAGGCAAAAACAAGAATTGCAAGGTTAATGGTAAACCTGCTTGATGAATACATCCCTTATGTTACTGGTAGTGAAATTTTTGATGATCCTTTGAATCCTATTTCCTGGTACGCACAGCATGAGATTATGATTCATGCAGATCAAACGCCGATTAGCTGGCAACACCGCTCAGAAAGGTACACTGAAAAACTGGCTACTCCCGATGTAACAGTTGCCGATTTAATTGGAGATGTAGATCCCATTAAAGCGGCTACATTGAAGCTTACTTACAACGATGAGCGTGTGATCCACTTTGGACTTATACCTAGGGCACACCGCAGCATTTTTGTGATTAATGAGTTACCAGATTTACAAGCAAGGATCCAGGTGGCATTATTTAATATGCTACAGGAAAAAGACATCCAGATCAGAGGCTTTAAACTACGTCTGCCTTTGGACATCCAGTTTGTATTTACTGCAAATCCGGAAGATTATACCAATAGAGGGTCTATTGTTACACCTTTAAAGGACCGCATAGAAAGCCAGATCCTGACCCACTATCCTAAAACCATTGCCATTTCCCGGAAAATCACTTTTCAGGAAGCAAAAATTACAGAGGATCAAAAAGCGAATATTGAGGTGGATGGTCTACTAAAAGATCTGGTAGAACAGGTAGCATTTGAAGCTCGTCAAAGCGAATTTATAGATCAAAAATCGGGTGTTTCTGCAAGGCTTACCATTTCGGCTTATGAAAATCTGGTAAGTACAGCTGAGCGCCGTATGCTGATTAGTAAAGAGAAAACTACCTTTGTGAGACTTTCTGACCTGGTTGGGATAATTCCTGCCGTTACCGGCAAAATAGAGCTGGTTTACGAAGGCGAGCTGGAAGGCCCTGCAAAGGTAGCCAACAAGTTGATGGGCAAAGCCATCAAAAGCCTTTTCCCAAGATATTTTCCAGACCCGGAGCTGGCCAGAAAAAACAAAAAATCTAATCCATATGCTACAATTACCAATTGGTTTGCAGACGCAAATGTGATTGATTTGTCTGATGCACTCAGCGCTGATGCATACAAAGAACAATTGATGCAGGTAGAAGGACTTTATGACCTTGTAAAAAAATTCCATCCTAAGCTAAGTGAAAATCAAACTTTACTAATGATGGAGCTTATTCTACACGGGCTTGCTGAATATTCACAGTTGAGCAAAAATTACATCACCGGAGGTTTTGGATTCTCCGATATGTTCAGCAGCTTGTTTAGTGAAGAAGATAATCTGGATGATGAAGATGACGATATAAATTTCAGATAAACGATGGGCAGACTTCCAATTTTACTTACCATCGGCATCCTGTTGCTGGTACTGGATTACTATTGCTACAAAGCCATCCTTTCTGTGTTTAAAAAATGGACGGCAAAAGGCAAAAAAACATTTGCTATACTCTGGTGGGGCTATACCGCAGCTTTGCTGCTTGGCGTATTTGCTGGCATTTATTTAAACCTGTTTCTATCTCTAAGGGCTGTCATTTTAGTGGCTTTCTTTTTAAGCACAATTTGCAAAATAGTATTACTACCCTTCTTATTAATTGATGATCTGCGACGCGGCCTATTGCTCCTTTACAGGAAAAAATCAGATCAACCCAAAGAAGATAAAACAAGCAGCCAAAACGTAACGCCAATTAGCCGTTCTGAGTTCCTGGTAAAAGCAGGATTGGTTACGGCAGCAATTCCTTTAACTTCCTTAACTTGGGGCATTGTTTCTGGTGCCTATGATTATAAAGTGATACGCAAAACACTTGTACTCCCCAATTTGCCAAAGGCTTTTGACGGTATCACTATGGGCCAGATTTCTGACGTTCACTCTGGAAGTTTCTACAATAAAAAGGCAGTTAATGGAGGTATTGATTTGTTGCTTGCAGAGAAACCTGATTTTATTTTCTTTACCGGGGATCTTGTAAATGACATGGCGACAGAGATGCGGGACTATCAGGATATCTTTTCACGTGTAAAGGCTCCTTTGGGTGTTTATTCTTCTCTTGGCAACCACGATTATGGTGACTATCATTTCGGTAAAGAGTCCTCTCCCGCAAAAGTTAAGAACCTTCAGGACGTAATTAAAACCCACAAACTGATGGGCTGGGACCTACTAATGAATACCCACCGCCGCTTAAAAGTAGATGGAGAAGAAATCGGAATTCTTGGGATAGAAAACTGGGGTATGGGCCGTTTTCCTAAATACGGCAAAATGGAGCTTGCCGTACAAAACACAGATGATTTGCCTGTAAAACTTTTGCTCTCCCACGATCCTTCTCACTGGAGGGGAGAAGTACTGCAAAAGTATCCACAAATAGACGCCATGTTCAGCGGTCATACACATGGTATGCAGTTTGGTGTGCGCACAAAAGATTACCAATGGAGCCCTATAGAATATATCTATAAAGAATGGGCAGGATTATACCAAGAGAACAATCAGCAGCTTTACGTAAATGTAGGCTACGGATTTTTAGGATACCCCGGCAGGGTGGGTATTCTGCCGGAGATCACATTATTTACTTTAAAAAGGGCTTAGATGTTAAACCGATAACCAATACCCCTTACTGTTTGTAACAGTTGGGGGTTATCTGGATTAGATTCTATCTTTTTACGCAGCCGTACAATATGCATATCCAGTGTACGCGTATTTACGTCCGCATTATAGCCCCAAACTTCCATCATCAAATCTTCCCTGTTAATTACCTTACCTGGATTACGCAGAAAATACAACAGAATCCTGTTTTCTAAAATGGTAAGTTCTATTTTTTTACCGTCATTAAAAAGGGAATGGATATTTGGATGATGCTCCATATCTCCAAAACGATGAATCTCAGATCGGTCGGCATTCATTAAAAACTTCACTTTACTTTCCAGCAAGGCCACCAGCACATCCATGTTAAAAGGCTTGGTTACATAATCAGAAACACCAAAATTATACGCATCAATCTTATCAATATCTTGTGCCTTTGCAGTCATCATGATAATCAGGTTCTCAAAACCTTCCTTACGCACCTCATCACACACGGCATCGCCCTGTTTACCTGGCAGCATCCAGTCCAGCAATACAATATCAGGCTTTCCTGCCAGGATGGACTGCACAGCCGTTTCTCCATCTCCTACCTCAGTAACATCATACCCTTCGGCCTTTAAACGATGAACCACTAAAAACCGTAAATTCTCGTCGTCTTCAACTATTAATATTTTAATTCCTTTAGCCATATGCTTAATCATTAAATGGTAATACTATTTTAAATTCCGTCCCTTTATCCAGCCGGCTTTTCACTGAAATTTCGCCGCCCATAAAATTAACAAGTTCCTTACAAAAAGCAAGCCCAAGACCCACGCTTCCATTTTGGTTATACCGGTTTTGTATCCTGTAGAACTTCTTAAAGATATGATTAATTTCAGGAGAGGGGATACCGATACCCTGATCGGCGAACCTAAAAACCATAACTTTGCCTTTTATTAAACGAGCAGAAATATGCAGTTTTTTCCTTTGAGGAGGAGAATATTTGTACGCATTCTCTGCAAGGTTATCAAAAAGACTCCCCAATAAAACAGGATCAGACGTAAACCTACTCAATCCCGAAATCTCATAGGTAATTTCAAAATCAGGATGTTTTAGCTGATGAGAAGCTATTGTTCCCTCAATAAACTCCTCTATATTCACCTCCTCATGGTTTAGTTGTATAGCCCGGTTTTCAATTTGGGTAAAAGCCAGCAGCTTATTCATGAGGCCGTTTAACTTATCCGCTTCCTCATCCAAAATTTTACCATACAATTTCAGTTCTTTATCAGATAGTGCTGTAGAACTTTTAATGTTATTTCCGGCAATCTTAATCACGCTTACAGGAGTTTTAAATTCATGTGTAAGGTTATTCACAAAATCATACTGCAGCTTAAACATCTTGTGGTTGATGTTAAGGTTACGGTAAATTAAAAAAGCAACCAGCATCAGCATACCATAAAAAAACAGCAGCACAAAGGCAATTGGTAAAAAGTAATTTAGGATCTCTTTATTTAAAAACGACCTGGCAGAACTGAAATACAATTTATAATCCGAGAAAGCTCCCGGCAAAGTGATCTCTGTAGTAAAGTAATCTGATGATATATTCAGCGGATCGTATGTTAAAGGCTCTATCCGGATAGTTTGATAGAGGTGTGGCTGCAAATTCAAGATCCTGATTTTATACGGATCAAGATAAAAAGACAACATATCCTGCTGATAAACCGGCGAAGTACTTAACTTCCTTCTAAGCATTTGCTTATAAACTTTTAAATCCTGCATCTGCGGGATATTGAGGTAAGTGATCTTATTAGACCTAACGATACTGAAATTGCTAAAAAGCTCTTCGGCCGAAGGCGTACGCGTAGTATCCAGGCTTTCTATGTAAGAAATCAATTTGATCCCCTGCGCATTAAAATCGTCACCACGTCTAAACTTGCGCGTATCATCCCTTGAAAACAATTTCACAGAATCCATTGGAACAAAACTTCCAAACTGGTAGATGTACTTGGGACCGAATGAAAAATGGCCGGTATTTAGTCCATCTATAACAGCTGTATTGGTAACTTCGGCATCATAAAAAATAACTTTAGATACAAAGGGATATTTAAGCAGCACAGTATCTACAAATCTTGCCGTAGTGGCCGAATCCAGGTAGCCAGTATAATAAGAAATTTCGGGTAGTTTATTTTGAAAAAACTCTGTGTAAGGCTTTATACTTGCCTCCAGGATTTTAACCTTTTCAGAAGAAAACTGATTTTCAATAAACTTTTTGCTAAAGTTGTAGGCTAAAAACAAAGACAAGATGAACAACACCGAGATCATCACATTAAAGGTCATGATCAGGAAAAAATTCTTACGGTAGCCGCTCTTTTTGTCTGAGGTCATGAGAAGCTTATTTTTTAGCAAGGTTTACGCTCAGAAACTGCTCTAGTGCCAGATAAAGTTTTTCCCGCCCCTCTTCGCTATGCTGCGAGGTCATATTATCCTTTTCCAGATAGGTAACGTTTACATTTCTCTTTTTCAATTCTTTTACAAACTGGATAACCTCGCCAGAATTGATCCTTTGATCTTTGGCATTTTGCGCAATAAACAAAGGAACGTTAAACTTATCTGCATGAAAAATCGGAGAAACCGTCCTCATATGCTCCATCTCCGTATCAGGATTTCCAATAATTTCGTAAACCATTTGAAGATTGGACTTAAAAAATGGAGGTACGGTTTTCAAATAACTAAACAAATTAATGATGCCGGAATTGGATGCAGCACAAGAATAAATTCCCGGACTAGAGTAAGCCGCATTTAAAGCGATATAACCTCCAAAACCATTTCCATATATTGCTATGCGTTTAGGGTTGGCAATTTTAGTACTGATCAGCCATTTTACGCCATCATTCATATCTTCTCTGATTTTGCCTCCCCATTCCTTAAAACCAGCCGCCATAAATGCCTTACCATATCCAGAAGAACCCCGATAGTTGACTTGGAAAACCGCATAACCCCTGTTGGCCAAAAACTGTACCTCCGCATTGTAGGTCCAGCCATTTCTGCCCTCAGGCTTGTTGTGAGGCAAAACCACAACGGGTAAATTTTCAGGGTCCTGATTCAGTGGAAGTGTTAAATACCCATGAATATCTAAACCATCCTGCGCCTTAAAAGTAACAGGTTTCATGGCACACATTTCCTCCTTTTTAATTGCCGGATTAAAATCACTCAGCTTTTTAAGCCGACCAGTATTGGCCACATACAAGTAGTAAGATCCCGGACTGCGGTCAGTAAATGTCCTGATGATAAAAATATTCTCTGCCCTATCCATATCCGTTATTTTGTACTCCGTACCGGGCAACAATTTATCCAGCTTATGATAAAAAGCTTTTACAGAAGGGTCGAGGTAATACTTCTCCTTTTTCCAATTTTCGCACTCCACATGGGTCATACGTGCTTTACTCTTTGAATACTGAGCATCCACCACATTCAGTGTATCATTACTAAACAATACTTTATCTTCCTTCCCGCTTTTGCAATCCAGCTGTACTAGCGCATTTTTGTCGCGGTTAATGTTTGAAATTGCATAAATATGGTCAGGCTTATCCTTTGCAAATACCAGTGGCACAAAAGAATTTTTAAAATTCTTCGTCAAGATTGGTTTAAACGGCATGTATTCGCTATCCCTGTACAGTAAAATCTCGTTTACACCATCACTGGAAATTGCCAATCGCAATTTACCTTCTGCATCTGTTATCCAGTTGGTAATATTACCAGGATTACGGGCTGCCATCTCCATTTTTCCATTGCGTACATTCATCCGATAAATATCGAATACAGTAGAGTCTCTTTTATTACTCGAAACCAACAGATACTTACCCTCTAATATCTGATCTTTCAACACTTTCATCTTAATATTTTCGCTCCTGGCATGGTGCTGATCTGGCTCTTCGCAACCATTTAACTTACGTTCCAGGCTACCTTCTTTATTCACAATAAAAATATCAGATTGCTTACGCGTGCCTGCTTTATCTTTATAATAAATGAGCTCATCATCACTTACCCAAAAATAACTGCTGATGTTAGTTCCATTGTTAATGGTAATCTGGGTAGACTTTCCTGTAGCCATATCATCTACAAATAAATTCTGCTCTTTACCTTTCACTTTAAGGTAGGCAAGACTTTTACCATTGGGAGATATAGAATAATAAGCCTTTTCTGGCAACCTGAAAAAGTCATTTACAGGGATGAGCCTAACCTTCTGTTTTTGCGTGCAAGCAAAAGACAGGCAGATTAGCATCAACAGGTAAAATATTTTTCTTTGGTTCATTCAGTTTTTTCTTTCTTAACAAAAGTACAAAACACCCTTTTGCAAAAGACAAAATACACCAATATTGTTACGCCAGTACACTAACATTGTTACGCATCAAAGTTTTTGAATAAGGGGTGCTACACGCTATTTGCGGAGAATGTATATTTGTATATGGCAAGATTCATCCTCCTTATATTATTCCTATCGGTAAATGTAAACCTTTGCGCGCAAAGCAACACTGCCGATATTGATAAGGTTGTATTACTTCGCCGCGCAGGAAAAGAGCCTGATGCAAAAAAAGCCACTGCTGTCTTTCTAAACAACCTGCCTAAAGACGAATTTCAAATTCGTGAACTTGCAGGCTACTGTTTCCAGTCACAATCTGTAGATCTTGCTATTTCTATATTTTTAGAGGGCCGCAAAATATTGCAAAACAACCAGGCCTTTGCCTATGAACTGTTACGGATTTACCAGCTCAAAAAAGATAAAAACATGCTGGCAGAAGAGTTCATAAATGCGCTGGAAACCATGCCTGAAATGCTGATAGAAACACCAACCATCCTTGGCAGCACCTTTGAGACCAAGACCGACTACCAGATTCTTGAACCTGCGCTTTTAAAAAAGATTAAGAAAAAACCTAATGATGAAACCTACTACAAGCTGCTCATTTGGAATTACCTGCAACAGCAAAATTACGAATCGGCACTCACACAGCTTATAGCACAAGATAAAAGAATACATGGAGAGGGCGCCCCGCTGTATAATGCCATTTCTTCTTTTGTAGCAGGGCAGGCTTATGCCACAGCCACAAAAGCCTACCAGTATTTACTAAGTAAAGGAAAAGAAAACGAGTATTATCTTAACGCAAAAGTAGAGCTGATTAACCTACGTTTTAAGCAATTAGAAAGCAGTACTTCCAATGCAGCGATAAGGGATCTGGCTACCCAATATGAATCCATCTTCAACGAATATGGCAAAAACCTGCAAACCCTTTTTGCCATAAAAAAATGGGCTTACTTACAGGGTTGGTATCTAAATAACGCAGGGCTGGCACAAAAAGCTATTGAAGAAGCCTTGTTAATTCCAGGCATATCTGGCTCAGAAAACGCATCCCTAAAACTTGATCTTGGAGATATTTATATCTTAAATGAGCAGCCATGGGAAGCCTTTCTTGTATATGAACAGGTAGCTACCAAACACGAGACTGAACCTATTGGCAGCGAAGCACGCTTTAAAGCAACAAAACTATCTTTTTACCAGGGAAATTTCGTCTACTCAAAATCGCAGGCCGATGTATTGAAAGCTTCAACATCACAGCTTATTGCCAATGATGCCTTAAACTTGAGTCTGCTAATCTCGGATAACCTACAGACTGCTACAGATAGTCTGGCCTTAAAAATGTATGCCAGTGCAGAATTACTGGTCTTTGAGCGTAAAACAGCGCAAGCTATAATTAAGTTAGACAGCATTTCTACCGCTTATCCGGGCAATAGTTTGCTGGATGATATATTAATGCTCAAATCCAAAATCTACATCAATGCTTCAGAATTCCGAAAAGCAGAACTACTACTTAAAGAGCTAATCGCTAACCAGTCTAACAGCATATGGGTAGACGATGCCATATTTACTCTGGCTGGCTTGTATGAACAGAAACTGAATAACCCCGAAGAGGCTAAAGCTTTATATCAAAAGCTCATTAACGACTTTCCGGGAAGCATGTTTACCGCCGAAGCACGTAAGCTTTTTAGAAAACTTCGTGGAGATAATATTGGCACATAATCCTATCTTTGCAGCATGTTATTATACAACGTAACCCTTATTGTGGAGGATGCAGTAGCAGAATCCTGGCTAACCTGGATGAAAGAAGAACACATCCCAAAAGTAATGGATACTGGAAAATTCGTATCTAACCGACTGCTTAAAGTGGTAGATTCTCCAAATGAAGGCGTAACCTTTTGCGCGCAGTATATCGCAGAAAACATGGCAGAATATCAGGAATACCAGGATAAGTACGCTCCTGCCCTGCAACATGAGCTTAACGAAAAATTTAAGGAGAAGCTTGTTGCCTTTCGTACCCTTATGGAATATGTAGATTAATTTTAATATGAACCTGATAACCACTCCAATTGCCGATTTATTAATTGTAGAACCAAAAGTATGGAAAGATACGCGCGGTTATTTTTACGAAAGTTACAGTGCCCGTGCTTTTAGTGCAGCAGGTATAGATATTAATTTTGTACAAGATAACCAGTCCTTTTCTCAGCGTGGTACACTAAGGGGCCTGCACGCACAAGCAAATCCATTTGCACAAGGCAAGCTGGTAAGGGTTATACAAGGTAGCGTACTTGATATTGCAGTAGACATCAGAACAGATTCTGCAACCTATGGACAACATTACAGCATAGAACTTACTGGCGAAAACCACAAGCAACTTTGGATTCCACCAGGCTTTTTACATGGCTTTCTTACCCTGGAGGATAATACCATATTCACTTATAAAGTGAGTAATTATTATGATAAAGATTCAGAAATTGGGGTAATGTGGAATGATGCAGACCTGAACATCAACTGGAGTGCCGATGTATCGTCCGAAAGCTTTTTACTGTCTGATAAGGATTTGGTTTTACCTCTATTTAAAGACTTTAAAAGCCCTTTTTAAACAAATTATAAAATTAAAATATACAAAAAGAGCCGGATTGAAATTTCAATCCGGCTCTTTTTGTATATGAGGTTCCTATTGCTTAATTAAGTCGTAAAGCTCATCCAATTTTGGAGAAAGCACAATCTCAATACGGCGGTTTTTGCTTCTGCTTTCTGCACTTGTATTCGGAGCCAGGGGCTGGAACTCTCCTTTACCCGTAGCGGTCATCCTCACACTTTCAACCTTTTCTATCTCTGTTAAAAAGCGTACTACAGATGTAGACCTTAGCACGCTCAGGTCCCAGTTGTCTTTAATTTGTCCAAGGTTATTGATCTTTTGAGAATCTGTATGCCCCTCAACAGCAATATTAATTTCCGGCTGCTCCTTTAAAACTTTTGCCAACTGAGCAAGCGCCTGTTTTCCTTTTTCATCAATAACAATGCTTCCAGATGGGAACAACAACTTATCCATCAGGGATACATATACCTTTCCGTTTTTGATCTCTACCGTTAAGCCGTTTTTAGTAAAGCCCAGCAAAGCCTGCTGTAATTTCTCTTTAAGCTGGTTGGTGGCTTCATCACGCTTACGCAAAATTTCTTCCACCTCTTTTAAACGCTGTTCACGTTTCTTTAAATCTTCTGATAATTTATTGATTGCAGAAGAACTGTTGCTACGCAATTTAGCATAGTTACCGTCCATTTCTGTATAACGAGCGTGCAAATCTGCCAGCTGGCCATTTAAGTCGGCAGTATCCCTTTTCAGTTTAGCAATTGTATTGTTCAAGTTTTCAGCCGTAAGTTGCGACTCTGTCCAGCCCGTGTTCAAAGAATCTTGTTTAGCCAATAGCGCTTTATATTTTTTAGGTGATAAGACTACGCAGGAACTTATGGTAGCTGCAAGAAGGAAAAAGGCAAAAGCAAGAATTGGAGTAGAGAAAGTAAGTTTCATATTGTATTGGTTTATTGGTCTATGGCATTTCTTAAAAAGGTAACAAGCGGATGTATCGTTTTATAGTAGCCTGCTAACCGGGCAGCAAGATTGGCACTGCAAACCTCTTTATCCGTTAGCTTTTTAAGTACTTCAAAGCTTTTAAGTTTCAAGTATTGAATATTAGGATCTGCCGGATCGTAACCTTTCGGCGCATTTTTGAGTGCGTTGCTGGTGCTTAGCTTAAAATCGGCAGCAAAAGTTTTATCTTCAATAATCTCCAGGAAATCACCAATATTATAATCTATTTCCTGACGGATCAGTTTTAGATGGGGGGCTTCAGGCATCCAGTAACCACCCGCTACAAAGCTATTGCCCGGTTGCAGGTGCAGGTAGTATCCAGGTTCATTACCACCCTTACTTTTAGCAGAGAACCACATTCCAAAATTAGTCTTATATGGATCTTTGTTTTTGCTAAACCTAACATCCCTGTAAATGCGCATAATTGCCTTTTTAGGATCGGTATCGCCAGAAATTAAAGGATCTATTTTAGCCAATTGAGGGATCAGGTCCTTTACCAAATCTAATACATTTTCACGTGCAGTTTCATATTCATCTTTATGCAGCGCAAACCATTCCCGGTTATTATTCTGCGCTACTTTGGTTAAAAAATCAAGTGTTTCCTGTTTAATCATGGCTGATCATAAATAGTATTGTACTTTAATTTTGGTGTAAGCCAATGTAGTAAAATTACACGGGAGTAGCGATAATTGAAAGGCGCCAAAAGCAGGCAACCCGTAAAAATGGTGGTAATGTATAACCAGAAAGAGTCAAATTCCAGATAGCCGCCTGATAGTATATAAGTTAATACCCCTACAGTAATCATCTCCATTACATTCATGGCGTAACTAACGTACATAGCTGCATAAAAATAACCTGGTTCTATTTCAAAGCGCATACCGCAATGGCTGCAATACTCGTTGGTCCGCTGCAAATCAAAACCATATAAACTTCCGGTAAAAATATCCCCTCTTCGGCACTGTGGGCATTTACAGTGTACTATTGCGGAGAATTTGGATGTACTGCTCATTTTTACAATGTAGTACCTGTTATGGATGGTCTTTTACGGAACTTAAAATACCAAAGCAGTCCTAATCCGCCGATGAACAAATAAGGCATCACCATAAGGTAAAGTACACCACTATTAATTCCTTTAGCTTGTGTATTTCCATTTTTTACGCCTTGTTCTGCGTTGATGGTACACATAGCACATTGAGCACTGGCTGGAGTATTGATAGCGGCGGCAGTTGCCAGGATAAAGAGAAAGATGATAATTATCCGTTTCATGATGCAAATATAAGTAAACAACAGATCAATCCCTAAAGCTACGCCCCCATTTGCCCAGCATAGCGTAATTAGAAAAACAGAAAAAAGTGATTCCGCAAAAAATAGTAAGCCAGCAATAGAGCAGTTTAACCCCACTTACATCATTAGCAACAATTTTCAATACCACTGTAGGAACAATTGCAACCAGTAAACACAAAAATAGAGAAAGGGTTAAAGGCCCAATAAAGTGCTCATTAATAATTTTGAAGCCAAGTTTGCCAAAAATAAAACCGATGAAAGTTAGTGCCAGCATTCCAAATATAATGAATGCAAAACCATAAATCAGCACCAGGTCAGGGTTTTTATTGATGATATTTTCGTAACCAAAAAAATGATTAAAATTGAATCCCATTGTATGCCTTTTCTTCTGGTAAAACAATAAATAAATTCCGTTGATGGTATCCCAATAATTTTGCTAATAACACATTGGGGAACTCTTCTATGCCAATGTTGTACAAATTAACGCTGTCATTAAAAAACTCTCTGCGGTCTGCAATCTTGTCTTCCATCTGCGACACCCTCTTTTGAAGTTCTACAAAATTGTTATTTGAAGAAAGCTGAGGATAATTTTCGGAAACAGCAAATAGTGATTTTGTAAGCTTAGACAACTCGGCAGAATTTTCTATTTTTTCATCAATAGACTTCGCATTTAAAAAATCAGTTCTCAACTGGGTTAGCCTCATCAACATAGAGTTTTCATGCTCCATAAATTTAGAAGCTACCTTTACCAATTCCGGAACTTCCTCGGCACGCTGCATTAAAATGACATCTATATTCATGAAGGCCTTTTCGATGTTGTTTTTTAACATCACCAGTTTATTATAAATGCCAATAAAGTAGCTTAATGCTATTGAAATGAGAAGCAGACCAATAATCAAAGCAATATTTTGTGCAGTCATAAATTTTAGGTTATAATGATGTAGACAATAATTAAAGTAATAAAGAACAAAGTAGCTAAAAACGATTTATAGAGCGGTGCAAATTTATTACGGATAGCTACTTCATGCGGAAGCGCGGCACCAAAAACTTTATGATAATCGTCTTTTACAATTAGCGTTTCACCATTGTTGCTAGTGGCTTTACCTATTAAGAATATGTAGTCATCATGTTTTAAATAAGTCTCGTAGTAACGCTTGTCTCCACTTTGTCCGTCCCTATCTACCCGCTCCACATAGTATTCAAGTCCTTCGCCATCTACTGTTATCGCTCCGGTATCATCCTTTATCTTAAATGTGCCGGTTTTACTTTCTCTAAAAATGGTTGTCCATGTTGTTTTACCGTCGCTATCTTTCCCTTTTTGCTCAATGCGGATGGAATAACCGATGCATGGCGTATTAAAATGAGGCGAAATAATAGGATTTGTTTGCACAAGATCTCCAACAACCTCAACCAACCCCATGGCCACACTATTCATCTTTGAGGTAGGTAAAACTGCCTGGAGCTTGTAAAACTTAGTGATTTTTGAAGGTAAAAAGATGGCATCTATAACAATGAGCAAGGGAATAATTAATAGCAGAAGCTTCAATTTACCCTCAGCATGCAACCAGATACCCAGTGCTATTAAGGCAAAAAAGCCTAATGTTCCAACCAGCCTTTTCCAGCTCGCGGTTTTAGGAATGTTATATTTAGCATTAAAACTTGTTTGCACCTTCTTGTCTTCCTTCGCTTTGGCGATACCTGAAAAAATCATCCCAACAAATGCCAATAAAAAGATAGAAGCTGCAAGCAGAGCAAGAGCCAACATAGCAAAACCTGGCAGGTAAAGGTAAGCAAGGCCCACAATTAATGGATTCAGAACAAAGAAGAGCCATTTGGGCCGAATGCTTAGGCTATACAACCCAGTAAATATTATGGTATGGAATATTGCGATGCCACAGCTAAATACCATTAAGAAAACAAGTACTGGTATAGGTACATCAAAGCTGGCAAAGAAATTCATCAATTCATTCATTTTTCTTCACGATTTTTTATGTACGAAAAATTAGTTCAGTTTCTGGCGGAAATAACTTTCTAATCTTACTCCTTTGTGCATCATCAATGGGATTTCCAGACAGCTTAATAGATGCCAGATATTTTAACTTTAGGATGTCTGCAGGCAATTCATTGATTTCATTATTACTAAGGTCAAGATTAACCAGATTAGTGAAATTTAATATTTCTGGAGGGAATTTTTGGTAGCCTTTTCCAGAAAGACTTAAAGTTTGCACCGCTTCTGGGCTCAGCTTTGCCTTATCAAGGTTATCGAAGTCAGTTTCTCCATCTTTACCTAGTTTTTTAGTATTGAAGAGTTGCCCAATTACAGCCAAAACTATTACAGCTACAAAAAATATGCAGAGGAATACCGCCCATACTGGAGCATCATCTTTTTCATGGGTAAACATGCGGAGGTACACGAAGTACGCCATACCGGCTATCATTATGGCAAATAATACAGCCCCTACGGCAAAGAATGCATACATAGCAATAGACCAACCCAGATTGGCCTTTTTAGATCTCTTAATGGCAATGAGTACACCCAATAAAACCAACCAGCAACAAACAATGCCGATTCGAATTGGTGTATTACCAGTTTCAAAAAGCTGAATACTAATTGTAGCGGGAGCCATGAGTAATACCCAGGCTATTATTGCGCCCAAGCCAACAGCTACGCATCCGGGTTTCTCCTTTTTACCTGAATTGAAATAATAAGGAAGCGCAATAGCCAATAACGTAACGAGAAGAAATATGTATCCACCCGAAGTTAGAGCCATTAGAGTTGTCATCATAGATTGATGAACAGTTTTAGGGTTAAGATTGTTCGGGTAAAATGAAAAAGGCTGGTTGCGAATATGCAACCAGCCTTGAATTATAGAGTGTATAGCTATATTAGTAATGCCAGCTCACCCATGCCTTGGCATCTGATACACTTACCATATCATAAGTAATAGTCTGTGTAGTACCACCGTTGGTTTGTATCAGGTAATATCCCTGCGGCTGCGTATATTGAGCAAGGTATTTCGCATAAATAGTGGCAGCTGCAGCAGGAATTGTCCCAAATTGAAAACCACTATTTGGAAAAATTGCTATTCCACCAGCTGTAATAGTTGGCAATATAGCAGGGCCATAGCTTGCTGCCGCTCTAATCCTCGCACCATCATATGGCGCACTAAGATTTGGTTGATAATCAATTCTAACATAACCTGCAAGTGACCGCAAATTAAGCGCATCGTCTACGCCATTGATATGAAAGCCTAATTCCGACGAAACATATGTACTTGCAGCAGCCCATGCCCTCCAACTACTAGCACCATTTATATCATATTTTAACGGGGCTATTGCTTCTCTAATCTGTATAGCAGAGCCTCCAGAAATTTTTGTATTAATAACATTCGCACCAGCGTCAAAACTAACATCCTCCAATGCTGAAATAACAGTATTACCAATAGTTATTGGATTAAACAAATTTATCTTATTTCCTGAAACATAATAATTGCTGCTAGCTGTTTTGAGCACGCCACCATCAAGATAGTTGAAGCCAAAAACGTTATTGGCAGGATCTACCCTTAATTCGCATTCTATTCCACCAATGGTACTTCTTTTAAAATAGGTTAGTAATCGTGATAATATATCTGCAATTTGCTCGCCTGCAGTAAATGCAGAAGCATTGTCCGCATCAGATTTAGACCTTACTAAAACTAATTTACTTTTATTAAAGGTTCCCTCAAGCTTTATCGTATCAGGACTTGCCGAAACAAAAGCAAATTCGAAATCTGAAAAATAACCGTCCCCGGTTTCTCCCCCAAATTTTGATGGCGTTGGGTCTGCAAGCAAATGAAGTGTAGAATAAGTATCAAACAGTAACATTGGCCTTTGTAATGCTTTTAGGCGATACGAACTTTCCTTTGGAGTTGTTAGATAATCTGCAGACATGGTTGTTCTGTTACTACTTGTAAACTTCATTAAGAAAGTAGCCGAAATCTTAGAGTCAGTTAACAGGTAACCTTTCCAACCATATTGAGCACCTGTCAACTCAGTCTGATACGCAGTTAAAGCAGCAGATAAACGATCGTCAACATTAGCTGTCTCTGTTTCGTTTTTTTTACAAGAGCCGAGTGCCAGTGTAAATAAAAACATGTATAATATATATTTTTTCATCTCTCTATTTTTTAATGATTTACAGTGTACCAAATAAGTATGAAGTAGGATCTGTTGTTTTTACAAAACCACCAAAAATACTTTTGGATTGTGGAACGATATCCTCAACCCAACGTACATTGAATGACTGGTTATTAAAATAGGCTAAAAGTGCCGGCAAATAAGCCTCGATAGCTCTGGCGTTTGCATTTGTTGGTTGCGGAGAAGTATAAGTTAAAGTAATAGCCCCATTATCATTTGCAATTGTATAATTAAAATCTGCGTTAGAACCATTTCCTACAGTCGCTGCGGGGTTTAAATAGTTTACCCTCAAAGTCATTCTGTTTGCAGTGTTAAAAATTAAAGAAATATTGTCTATATATAATGGCGTGGGTGCCGCAAGCATTGCTGTATTTGCGGTATTAAAAGCAGTTAAAAACTTAGCAGACAGTCCCGATAATTTTTGTGGATTAATTGTTACAGTAGTATATGTCTTTCCTGGCCCCAATAGCGTGTTAAATTCCGGAGTTGGAGAATTTAATTCAATTGCAGCTTGAGTTTTAGCTTGTAAATCTGCCAAATTAATTCCCCAGCTATCCTTTAGGTAGGCCACTACAATCGCTCTCTTTCTTAAAAGCTTCGACCTTGCATCAGTATTTTGTTCGTATATACCTTTGCCATTTCTTTTAATATAAAGTCCATCATAAATAAAAAGGTTATTTATAATATTATCAAAATTGGCCTGGCCACCTTCAAGCAGAGTTGCCAGTACTTCAACAAAGTCGTCATCTTTATTGGATCTGGAGTATGGTGTAATAAATCCTTTGCCCCAAAAATCTGCCTCGTAAAGAATCTTATCCAAAGCATCTGTAGCAGAATACGCACCTCTAAAAATATTAAACCATGTAGCTGTATAGTCCGATGGGGTTATTCTCTGATAATCGGGAGTTACAGCTATATTTTGATTAAGTATGTGGCCGAACTCATGATGCATAGTATGCAAAATTTGCTTCACTGCTGCCTTATTAGCAGGATTGAAAGTATTTAGATCAAGCAGTACAATTTTTCTTCCAGCCTCAGCAGTACCTAGCGTTATCGATCCATTACTATTATAGGACGGACTACCTGCAAGATAGAATTGTTTTTGACTATATACTTTCATGAAGTCTGCACCTTTAACCGCAACATATGGGTCAATCCATGTTTTCTTGATAATATCCATTACCGGGATTACAAGATCCTCATCAATAGGGACTACATTTTTATAGATCTCCCCAAGTTCAGACCTATCCCATTTATATTTCACCTCTATATTATAAGGAGTGGTAAAATTTGTGCTAATCCAGGCATCAACCGGGCCTTTCGCCCACGTATCTCCACCTAATCCAACAATATTGGCGCTTAAATCATCTTTTTTACTACATGCGGCCAAAAAGACTGTTGCCAAGGCAACCAACGATATTTTTAATAAATTCTTTTTCATAATAAGATTATCTTATAATTAACGAGGATTTGGGGCTAAACCAGCTGCAACGGCATCTTGAGGAATCTGAACTAATCTGCGAGGATCATCCACGCCTAAACTAATCTTAGTTTTACCATCCAAACTATTATGTTCAATTGGAATTTTCAATCTTATAACATCAAACCATCTTAAACCTTCATGCATAAATTCCATACGTTTAAAATTTAATATGGTACCAACTAGTGCATCTTTAACCGAAAGCGTTGGGAAAAATGTCGTTGCCTTTACTTCAGTAAACTTATCTGCTGTTGCTGAATAACTCACTATTCTTCTTGAAAGATAAATATCCAGATCAGCAATTGTTTGTGCATTATTACCCAACATCGCATTGGCTTCCGCCCTGTTAAACAATACTTCTTCGCTTGTTAATAAGGGTATCATATTGTAAGAAGTACCAAAATTAGCACTTACCGTTTCCTTCACGAAATGTTCCCTAAATTTGGGAATATTATACACTGCGTCTGTACCACCAAATATTTTATTGATTATCGCAAATGACTTCTTACTAGGGTTATTTGCAGCATAAAAGATTGGCAAAACAGAGGAACTTAGGCCGTAATTATAACCTGCGAAACTACTTCCCCATATTGAATTTGCTTCCTGTAACAATAAATTAGCGGGCTCTGTGGAGTTGGTGTATAACGCCTGTAGTTCATAATAGCCTAACACATTGTAGGTGGTGTTCCATGCTCTTAGATTTTCAGAGATTGTTGTACCAGGGAAAATTATATCAGCATGATCTACTACTTTCTGAAATTCCTTTTTAAATAAATAAAAACGAGTAGCAAAAGCATGAGCGGCCTGTGTGGTAAAGTGATATTTGGGTACTTTATAAGAATTATTCTTTATTAAAGGCAAGCCTTCCACTAAATCCTTTTCTATATTGGCGTAAACTGAAGCAACGGTTCCTCGTTGGTAATCCCCTTCAACTACCTTTTGTGGCAGCGTAACATAAGGAATTCCTGGATCTGTAGCAGCAGTTGCAGGGTCATAAGCCTTGGCAAAAAAAGTAACCAGCATGAAGTGCGCATAAGCTCTGGCAACCAAAGCCTCCCCTCTGCTTGCCGAATACTCTGCAGTATTGCCAGCCTTGTCTATTGCTTCCAATGCATAGTTAGAAGCAGCAATTGCTTTATAACAAGAATTCCAATAATAGGGAGGAGTATCTTCAGAGTTTGCGTCAATTTGATCCTCATAATTCCAGGCCTTAGCATTTGGCAGATCTCTGCTGGCTGTACCTTTGTCTCCTGCGTTATCACTCATTGATTCGGCCATAGTTAAATAACTGCCGTGAGGATAGGCATTCGCCAACAACTCAGCTACGTTAACAGGGTTTTTTAGTTCAGTACGATCATCCGGTTGATGTTCGAGAAATTTCTTACAACCAGTTGATTGAAGTAGGCAAAAAACCGCAAGATATATGAATATTTTATTTTGTTTCATGATTGTTTCATTTTAAGTTAAAACCCAATTTTTAACGACAAGGTATATTGCTTTGGAATAGGCAAGGCTACACCACCTGATGCAAAAAATTCTGGATCTTGACCTTTAAGCTTCTTATCTGAATAGATAAGCCAGAAATTATTTGCTACCGCACTTATAGAGGCATTACCGGCACCTATATACTTAAGAATCTTTGCAGGTAATGCATACGAAAGAGACAATTGCTTCAAGCGTATAAAACCTCCATCGGCCACTCTTACTGACGAATAATTGTAGGTATTATACGGATAAACCCCTTCCAGATCGTCCGATGCTTCTACGTCAGGAATGGAAGGAATATTGGTAGTCAATTCGTCGCCAGGAAGTGTCCATCTCTCTTTAAATTCATTTGGCATAGCATCCAAATCGGAGTATGAAGTAGCAAACATTGGATTTAACCTAATTTTATTACCCGCTGAAAAGGTAAATAAGGAACTAAAGGTAAATCCCTTATAACTAACTGTATTGAAAAAACCACCAGTCAGTTTAGGATCAGTAGGCCCTTCATATTTTAAATACTTGGTTTCGAAACTTTGCATGTAAACATCCTGGCTCCGCTCTCCCTTTTCATTGATGAATTCAGGTACTCCGGTTTCATGATTTAAACCAGTAAACTCAACAGAATATAAACCACGATATGGGAAGCCCTGTTGGGGTCCACCATCAGCAGTCACTAGATTGAATATACTTTGAGGACTAGAAAGCTTAGTTACTTTGTTTTTATTATATCCAAAATTGAAATTACTTCTCCAGCTCCATTCGTCAGTTTTAATAATCGGGCCGCTGATTGTAACCTCAATACCTTTTGTATTCATATCTGCATAGTTGGCTGTAGTCAAATACTGACCGCCAATTCCGGAAGTTCTTAACGGACTAATTAAATCAAACCCATTTCTGTTGTACAAGTCAACAGTTAAGTTCAGTCTATTCCTGAATAAACCCAGGTCTACACCAAGGTTAGTTTCGTATTGCTTTTCCCAGGTTAAGTCACCATTTTCTATGTAATCAATGTTCATTACTGACTCTACCTCGTTGGTGTAAGGCCTTAGCGCACTTGAATTTCTAAGTACTAAAGCAGAATTGGTTGCACTACCTAAACTAGCTGTCAATCCATAGGTTGCCCTTAGCGTAAGTTTACTGATAATTTGCTGCCTTTTCATAAAATCCTCTTCGTCAACATTCCATGCGCCAGAAATGTTCCAGGTTGGCAACCAGCGTGCAGTAGCTGAACTACCTAACTGATTTGAACCATCATACCTTCCTGTTGCATTAAATGAGTATCTTCCGTCGTAAGAATAAGCAGCTCTCGCCATAAACGCCGAAAACCGGTCGTATCTATTGCTCATTGAAAAATAATTGAGGTTATTTAGTGTTGCTTGCTTAATAATATTTGGATCTATAAAAGCCACGCCCCCTTTATCATACTGGTATCCATATCCAATCATACTTCTAGTCTGGCGATCTGCCATCCTGGTTTCCTGAAAGGCATAAACGTTTATTAAATGTTTGTCGTTAATAGTTTTGTCATATTCAATGGAATTTCTAACCATATATGACTTCAAGAAATCATCAGTAGTATTATAGAACCCACCATAAGGCAACACAACCACTGGCTGTAATTCTAAATGTTCAGGGTCTCTGTATAAAAACCGGTTATTCTCTTGAATATAAGAATCTCCATCAGCTCTGTATGCATTGGCCATGTTTGAATTTTCTCTAACCTTATGCTCATTTCCACTTTTAACGTATCTCATTGACGCCAGGAAATCATACTTAAAATTCTTAACAAATTTATAAGTCAATCCACCTTGAAGTTTAAAATCCAGCATACTCAAATCCAATGAATTATTATCTAGCTCATTCAGGATATTGAAATCGGCAAAGTTTCTTGTAAAGCTTTCTCTTGCACCATTGGTATCGTAAGCAGTCATTGTACGACTGGTATTTAAAGCATAACTAAATGGATTAATGTCAAAATCCCTCGAGTATTTTCCTTCTACCGGATTACTTACTCTTCCAACAGTTCCTGGTGCTTTTTGATTACGAATAGACCCAGTAGTAATAAAATTAATCGTTAGCTTATCAGTTAAGTTAAATACTGCATTTACGTTCGCAGTGTAACGTTCTACGTCATTTCCTGCAGCCCATCCATTATCATTTAAATAACTTGTAGAAAAATAAAGCTGTGATTTTTCAGTTCCAGATGACACGCTTACTGCGTGTTCCTGCATTAGGGAATTTTTGAATAACACATCAAACCAATCCGTATTGGCGACTGCATAACGCGATAAAAAAGTATTTCTAGCCTCAGGAGTATTTGCCAATCCAAACTGTCCTGAAGAAGCATCATATGTATTAATAAGCTGGTACATTTTGGTGAATACACCCCCATCGGCAGCTCTCGAAGCCGTTGAGTGGTTTAACCATCCTTTACGTGCCAACTCAGAGTAAACCGACATTTGATCAGAGGAATTCATGATATTGTAATCGTCGTATGTTGGCTTTAAATAGGTTGAGAAATTCCCTGTATAAGATATCAGGGGTTTTCCGATCCGTCCTTTCTTAGTTGTAATTACAACTACGCCATTCATCGCACGTGCTCCATATTGTGCCGTCGCAGCAGCATCTTTTAAAATATTAAAGCTCTCTATATCATCCGCATTTATTCCAGCGACTGAGGATCCAATAAGTGTACTCACATCTCCTGATGACAATTGCTCATTGGAAATGTTAACAACATCTTCTAGAATTACCCCATCCACAACCCAAAGAGGTTTATTGTCGCCAGTAATTGAAGTTGCGCCACGAACACGAATCTTCGGTGCAGCACCAAAAGTACCAGAAACATTTTGCACTGATACGCCGGCCACACGACCTTCTAACATTCTACTTACATCAGTAATACCATCTTGTTTTACATCTGATCCTTTAATAGTTGTAGCCGCGCCTGTAAATAATTTCTTATTAATATTTTGATAACCTGTTGAAATTGTTACTTCTTTTAATTGGCTCACATCTTCATCCAGTGAAACATCAATAGTTGTTCTACCACTCACAGTTACTTCCTGTTGCTTGTAACCAATTGCTGAGAAAATCAGTACTGCTCCTTCTTTTACTCGGATTTGATACTCACCAGCGCCATTTGTCGAGACTCCGTTAGAAACTCCCTTCTCGCGAACACTTACACCTGGTAATAAATCTCCATCTTTTTTCCCACGAACTTTACCTTTTACAATAAGATCCTTAAAAGACGCTGTTATCTGCACTTTCTTTAAAACCACCTGCTTACCAACAATACTGTAATTGATACCTTTTGTTTTCAAAGGCTCTAAATCTGAATTTATAGATACCAGTTTTACTGGCGCCTCAATAATCATTGCCTTATTGATTTGCGTGGCATCGTAAACAAAACTTACCTGGTAAGCAAGCTCTATTTTGTGCAGATATACATCAAGTCGCTCCATTGCCATACGCGAACGCTGTATGCTTTCGGCGTTGGCTAGCGACACACAAAATAGTGCACAGAAAAACATACCTGATAAGGTACATTTTAATCTCCGCATGTTCTTTTTGTAGTTTTTCTCCATAATGAATGATTAATTTAGGTTTGATTAAGTTGATTATTTATTCTTTATTGTGATTGCGTTATCTCTTTTTATAACTTCTATTTGATAAGTCTCTTCAAGTACAGACAATACCTCATCCAAACTGCTGTTTTTAAAGGTCGCATTGAACTTTTTAGCACTGTGCTTAGTATCATGAAAATCTATATCCACCTTATAATACGCTTCCAGTTCTAAGCAAACATCCTCCAAAGGCATGTCCACAAAATGCAGTTCTTTGGTAAACCAGGAGTTCGCGTTTGCTGCCTCCTGCAAAACAAGGTTACTCTTCAAATAATTGTAGCTGATGGCCTGACCGGCAGTGAGGATTGCAGGACTACTCACCTCATTTGGACTAAAGGCAACCTTTCCTGTAGTAACAGACACATTGATTTCCGATGCTGAATATTCAATATTGAAGGAAGTGCCTAACACAGTTACTTTAGATTTAGCAATATCAATGACAAAAGGATGCTCGTTATCGTGCTTAACATTAAAGAAAGCTTGACCTTTTACAAGACTGATTTCACGCACTTTACCTTTAAAATTTTCAGGATAACTGATAGAGGAATTTTGGGCCATGATAATCCTGGTCCCATCACTCAAAAACACCGAATCAATTTGATTCCCTGTGTGCTTAACCAAATATTTAACAGCTGTTTTCTCGGTATAAAACCAAAAAGAGAAAACAACCACCGCAAATAGCGCTGCAGCATTTATAAGCCATTTGTAACTAAAAGAAGTGGAAACCGTAACGTGCTGGCTAATTCTGCTCCGTAATTTTTTTACTGAAGATTGTTCATCCAGTTCAAATAGAACCTTGGTACGTACAGAACTCTCCCATATTTTGGATATTTCCTGAAAATAAGCCTCATGTTCGGGAGAAAGGCTTCTCATTTCGTTAACCTTTTGAGTTAACAAATCATCTTCTGGTGCGTTTAGGTGTTTTAGGATAAAATCCTGAAAAATTTGATCTTGCAAAGTGTTTGTTTTGTATGATGACAAACAGAATGCAAAAAACCCCTAGTCTAAATTGGAAAAAATTAAATATTTATTCACTTCAGCCTAAATAATGCTCAATTAATACAAAAACAAGCTCAACAATGAAAAATATTTAGGGTTTACACCACCATCACGACCCGAAGATTTCAATAAAACTTCCTTCCTAAGAATCCTTAAAGCATTCCCCATGTGGTTTTCAACTGTTTTCTCTGAAATCTGAAGCAGAACAGCAATATCTTTATACTTTTTTCCTTCCAGCCTGCTTAAAACAAAAACACGCTGACATTTTTCTGGAAGTTTAGCTATTTCCTGATGTAGCAATACAATCAACTCATTTTGCTCATTTAATAACTCTACATCTTCTTCCGTTAAATGTTCCGCAATTTTGAGGTGGTGCTTCTCAAGATTCTTCTCCCGATTAATATGGTTAATGGAAGCATTCGCCACACTGCGGTATAAATAAGATTGAATGGAATTGATGCCCGAAAGCTGAGTTTTATCTTCCCAAATCTTTACAAAAACATCCTGTACAATCTCCTCAGCTATATGTACACTTCTCACATATCTGTCTGCAACAAGAATCAGTTTTTTAAAAGTGTCCGAATAAAATTCTGTAAAAGCCTCCGCGTCTCCACCTTCTATAAGTGACAGCAAATCCTGTCCGGTAAGAATTGAGGCGGTAGATTTACGCATTAGGCATGATAATTAATAAATGAAGCGTTTGCAATTATAACAAGAACAACTCAAAATATAAATAAGTTAACTTATTTTTTCAAGCAATTCTCAATAACTATCAAAGAATCAAAATATTTTAACAATAAACAGGCCAATGTCTGTTAGTAAACCTAGAAACTGTAGTAAGGAGAGATCATTAGGTAAACAATTACGCCAGTAACGGCCACATAAAGCCAAAGTGGAAAGGTTATCCTTGCAATCTTTCTGTGACGGTCAAATCGCTCCGCCAATGCCCTAACGTAGGTAACCAATACAAAAGGGATGGTAGCAATAGACAATAGAATATGGGTAATCAAAATGAAATAGTAAACATATTTAACAGCACCCTCACCTCCAAATTTGGTAGATGGTGTTGTCATATGATAGGCAATATACATCACCAAAAAAAGCAATGAACAACCGATGGCGCATTTCATTAAAAGCTGGTGCAACTGTACTTTACCATTCTTAATCGCATTCACGGCTATGACCAGCAAAACAGCTGTAATACCATTGATGGTGGCATATATTGGTGGTAAAAATGGAAGAGGGCTCACATCAAAGCCCAGGTCTTTCAATTTTACCATAAACAGTACCGCTACGGCAACAGGTATTACCACAGACAGCAAGATAATCCATTTATTATATTTTTTCTCTATTGGAGTTTGGTCATTCATAATCATGTTAACGGTTATCTCCCGTCTTTAGCAGTTATCTTTCTTAATTCTTCAGTGATGAGTACTTTAATTTCATCATCTAATTGTGAGAGGTTTTCCTGACGGGTTACATCATAGTAACCACGGATATGATGCTGTGGATCCAGCAAAACAAGTAAATTACTGTTAGGATCAAGGCGAAGTTCTTTCTTCATCAAACTATAAACTTCAATACTATCGCCCGTTAAAAAGTCCCACTTGCCCGGTTCTGCATTCAATTTTGCAGCATAAGTAGTCAGTACTTCGGGTGTATCATGAGCAGGATCGCTGGTCAGGCTCACAAAACTGATCATCCTGTTTTTACCATAGGTAGTTTCAAACGCTTTTACCGCCTTGCTGATAAATTCAGATCCCGTTTTTGCACTAAAAAGATTTAGTACAATTATTTTCCCCTGATAAGCTTCAAAACCAACCGTATCCGCGTGCTGATTAATCAATTTAAAGTTGGCTACCTGATGATAAATGGTATCCTGAATTTTCTCGCCGTGAAAGGTATGAAAAGTCTTTGCTGGTACTTTAGGTCCAAAATAAGGAAGTGGTTTATACCTGTTTTTTCCCTTTTCCTGAAGTAAATAATATAAAAATCCTGGTACCGCTAAAATGGTGACCAGGATTAATATCTTTTTTAAAGAAGTAGAATTCATTATTGGAACGGCATATGTAAATGAAGGTAGCCACCCTCAATTAACATCAGCGTAATAAAGTACAAAATGAAAATAAAAGAAACACTCAATGAAAGTTGAAGTCCAAGTTTCTCATATTTTAAGTGCATAAAATAAGCAACAATGTAAAATGCCTTTAAAAGTGTTAAAGCGATATAAACAATGTTACCAGCATGCTGAAGTTGCGGTTTACCAGGTAGTATAACCAAGGCAATGATAAACTCCACTACGGTTATTGCTAAAAGAATAGCAAACACCTGCCATATTTTTTTCTTGCTTAAGCCAGCATGCTCATCGTGTGCATGCTCCTCTGTATGTATGTGCTCTGACATAATATTTTGATTTTAAAAATTAAACTAAATAGAAGAAGGTAAATACGAATACCCAAACCAAATCAACAAAGTGCCAGTATAAACCAACTTTCTCCACCATAAGGTAATGTCCGCGTTTCTCAAAAACACCATTAATGGTCATAATCAAAATGATGATATTGATCAACACACCACTAAATACGTGGAAACCGTGAAAACCAGTGATGGTAAAAAACAAGTTAGCAAATTGCAAAGCAGCAATTTCCGATACCGGACCATCAAAGAAATGTTTCAATTCTTCCGGACCCGGAATAGAACCCCACCAGAATCCTTCATGGTGTAAATGCGTCCATTCTAAAGCCTGGCAGCCAAGAAACATAAATCCACCTATTACAGTAGCTACCATCCACCAAACCACTTCGCTTTTAGCGCGTCTGTGACCAGCTTCAACAGCCAATACCATCGTTACAGAGCTCATGATCAAAATAAAGGTCATTATACCAACAAATACCAAGGGTGCTCCATGGTCCATAATACCTGGAATAGACTGAAAAACCAAATCAGGATCAGGCCATGTAAATTTTGTAAAACGCTGAGCGCCGTAGTAAACCAATAGAGAGGAAAACGTAAAGGCATCTGATAGTAAGAAAAACCACATCATGATTTTACCATACTCTACTGACCATGGTGAGCGACCACCGCTCCATGGAGTAGTTTTTACCTGATCTAATTGTGATAATGAATCCATTTTAAATTGTAATAGGTTGTTAAAATTCTAACTGTTCAAAAGTAAAAAAACATAAAGATATATCCACAATATATCTATAAAATGCCAGAAAATTGCAGCAATATCCATCCTGTACTGGCGTTTTTCGATGGAAATATTTTGATAAGTACCAAATAAGTTTGAGCCAACAAGACAAAGACCTGCTAAAATGTGCAGCAAGTGCATTCCTGATACGATATAAATCAATGAAATAGCAGCGTTATTGTTGATGAGCACAGCACCAGAATTAACCATTGACGACCATGCATCTACCTGCAAATAACCAAAAGCAATTCCCAACCCTAAAGTAAGCCATAAAAACATCCTTTGTCTGGCTATATTTCCAATCCTCAACTGCCTTGCAGCAAGAAATAAGAAAATACTACTCAATACCAATACCACAGTGCTGTATATGAAGAGATCAGGAAGAACTAATCCATGACCTTTACCCTTAGAAGCGGCAAATACAATATAATAACTTGTAAAACCACCAAACATGATGGTTGAACTCACTACAAATAACCAGATGATAAACTTCTGAGGTCTGTAATCCAATTTAATATCTTCTTCTTTTAAAGTATGTACCATAATTAAAACTGTTTAGGAAAAAAATCAAATAATAACACCAGTTGCACTGCCGGCAAGTAAAAAAATGAGCAAAACATTACCTTACGTGCACTAGATAAATCCATATCTATGACCAGCTTCAAAGAAAGCCAGGCAAATATTACGCCTCCAATGATAGATACCCCGGCAATATAGTAGCCCCCAAATCCGTAAAAAGTAGGAAGCAAACTCACCGGAATTAAAATTAACGCCGTTACAAAAACAACTATTGCGCTAATCTTATCTCGTTTGGTAGTAGGCAATAGTCTAAAACCAGCTAATTTATAATCATCATCCAATACCCAGGCAATAGACCAAAAATGAGGAAACTGCCAGGCAAACTGTACCAAAAATAAAATTACAGCAATTTGATCGATCTTGCCATGTGCCGCAACATATCCAATTAAAGGAGGCAAGGCACCTGGAATTGCACCTACAAATACCGCAATGGGTGATTTTCTCTTCAACGGGGTATAGGCAAATGCATACAGCAGAATAGAAAATACAGACAATAAGCCTGTTTCTATATTTAGCTTGCCCAACAAAAAAGTACCAAGCATCCCCATCACCAAACCAGAAACCAATCCCTGACCAGTAGTCATACGTCCAGCTGGCATTGGGCGTTCTTTAGTCCGGGTCATTAACCTGTCCAGATCAACCTCAATAACTTCATTAAAACAATTGGCTGCTGCTGTTACCAGAAATCCGCCGGCAATCAGAATAAGCCAGTTTAACCAGTTGATCTCTGTTTCAACCCCATTTGCAATCTGGACCTTGGAGCCAATTAAAAAAGAAATAGACGCAGAAAACACGACCAGAAAAGTAAGCCGGAATTTGATAAGTTTAGAGAAGTCTGCTAAAAAGTTTTTCAAATTATATGTCTTTTAATGCTGTCTGTAACTATTTGCATTATATACCAGCAAATACAAATAGTACTGCAAGGTAAATAACACGGTAGAAAATAAAATATGTAAGGCCTGCGCATAAGGCGGAAGTGCAAAGTTAGCTAATATTACACCAGTAACAATTTGAATTAACAAAACTAATAGTACTGCATTACCTACCCTAAGTTCTGTAGCCCTACCACCAAATTTATCCATGACAACCTTATAAACCATCACATTTAATATCGCGACCAAAATCGCCATATCGCGATGAAAAATAAAAACACTGCCAACTTTATCAACCCAGTCTGCCCTAACAGACAATGCCGCTTTAGCAATCACATCAATCGTTTCCCGAACCTCAGTTCCAAGAATAACCTGCAATACTCCCGCAAGGATTGTCACTACAATCAGCACTCTTAGCCAAACGAGACGTGAAATCACCACAACATCTTCCCTGCCCAGTGTTTTCGCATAATTATACGTATAAACCAGAATGGCCAGCATAACCAATGCAAGCAGCATATGTACCGTTACAATCCAGGCCAATAAATTAGTTGATACTACAATTGAGCCCAGCCAGGCCTGAAAACCAACAACAATAATGTTCAGAAAACTCAAGGTAATAATACGACTTGCCTTTTTACGATAAGCAAAAGAAAGAACTGTTAATGCGAGCAGCAAAAAACCGGTTAATGCACCAGTAAGCCTGTTCACATATTCAGTCCATGTTTTTGCAACATTAAACTCTTCCGGAACAGTGATACTTTCATCATGACGGATCCTTTCTGCCAGATCATTTTTACCCATTTTATCCAAGAGTTTAGCAAACTTAGCATTCTTTGCCAGTCTGCCAGCTACATACTTCTCCTTATATCCCTCAGGCAATTGACTGATGTCTGTTGGAGGAATATATTGGTCAAAACATTTAGGCCAATCAGGACAACCCATACCAGAACCAGTGCTACGTACAATTCCACCCGCAAGGATAAGTACTAAAGTAGCAATGATGGTAATAAGGTTAAGCTTGATAAACCGATGCTCAGCTGTAGAAACCATTAGTTAATAGGATTACAAAAAAATGAGGCATCTGCAGGCTACATAAACCGGGCAGATAACCTCATTATATATTTTAGACGAATACGTCAATTATTATTTGTTCTTTTCAGCCGCTGCGATAGCTGCAGCTTCTCTGTCGGACCACTCTTTCTGGATACGCTCAGATTCAGCATTTCCTTCAAAATCATGTGGCATATTAGAGCTCATTGTTTCTGAAAAAGGAATGGTTTGAGGAATAAAATCTTCAGTAGCACCTGGCTTACTGTAGTCATATGGCCAACGATATACTGTAGGAATTTCACCCGGCCAGTTACCGTGTAAATGCTCAACAGGAGTAGTCCATTCTAAAGTATTAGCTTCCCAAGGATTCTGAGGTGCTTTTTTACCTTTAAATATTGAATAAAAGAAATTCCAAAGGAAAGCAACTTGTGCCAGGGCAGCAACAACAGCAGCCCAGGTTACCAATACGTTTACAGTCATCCATTTTTGCATAAACTCAAATTCAGTAAATGCATAATAACGACGTGGAACCCCATCAAGACCCAAAAAGTGAAGTGGGAAGAATACCAGATATGCACAAATAAAAGTCAACCAAAAATGCAGGTAACCTAATTTCGCATTCATCATACGACCAAACATTTTAGGATACCAGTGGTAAACACCAGCAAGCATACCAAAAATCGCAGCAGATCCCATTACAAGGTGGAAGTGAGCTACTACAAAGTAAGTATCATGTAAGTTAATATCCAGGGATGCGTTACCTAAAAATATACCGGTTAAACCACCAGAGATAAAGAAAGATACCAAACCGATAGCAAAAAGCATCGCTGGTGTAAACCTGATGTTACCTCTCCACAAAGTAGCAAGATAATTGAAAGTCTTAACCGCAGAAGGTACAGCAATAATCAACGTTGTAATCATAAATACACCACCCAATAATGGGTTCATACCAGTTACAAACATATGGTGACCCCATACAATAAACGACAGTACAGTAATACCAATTAATGAATAAATCATGGCATGGTAACCAAAGATCGGTTTACGTGCATTTACCGAAATTACCTCAGATGAAATACCCAAAGCAGGCATAATTACAATATAAACCTCCGGGTGACCAAGGAACCAGAATAAATGTTGCCATAAAATTGGAGATCCACCTTCGTTAGGCATTACCTGAGTACCAATAACAATATCAGACAAGTAGAAACTTGTACCGAAACTTCTGTCAAATATCAACAATACCACACCTGCAACCAATACAGGGAAAGATAAAATACCTAAAATAGCAGTTAAAAACAGTGCCCAAATAGTCAATGGCATTTTCCAAAGGTCCATTCCTTTAGTACGCATGTTTAAAATGGTACTCACATAGTTGATACCACCCATTAAAGATGACGCAACAAAACAAACCATACTCACCAACCATAAAGTCATACCCAGTCCAGAACCCGGAATGGCAGTTGGCAAGGCTGATAGTGGAGGATAAATGGTCCATCCAGCACTGGCAGGGCCAGTTTGAATGAAGAAAGAGCTCATCATAATTACACAGGCTGTAAGGAAAAACCAGTAAGACAGCATGTTTAAAAATGGCGAGGCCATATCTCTGGCACCAATTTGAAGTGGAATCAGTAAATTACTAAATGTACCACTCAATCCTGCGGTTAGTACAAAGAATACCATGATGGTACCGTGAATGGTTACCAGGGCAAGGTAGAAATCCGGTTTTATACGACCGCCCTCAGCCCATTTACCAAGCAGACTTTCCAACAAAGGAAAGCTTTTGTCAGGCCATGCAAGCTGAATACGGAACAGGATAGATAATCCCATTGCTATTACAGCCATGATGATACCAGTGATCAAAAATTGCTTCGCAATCATCTTGTGATCCTGGCTAAATACATATTTAGTTAGAAAAGTTTCCTTGTGATGCCCATGTGAATGATCATCATGGCCATCGTGGTGAAGTGTATCGTGTAATGTTATAGTTGACATAATGCGCTTATTCCAGTATAATTATTTTTTTAGAGCCGGTGTATTCATTGCAATATCCGAAGTAGCTGCAGCAGGTTTAGCAGTAGTATCTGCCGGAGCCGCAGTTTCAGTTGCAGCAGCAGGATCTGCTACCAATGGAAGATTGAAAGCTTTCCTCAAATCATTATTGATAAAAGGAACTTGCTTGGCAATCCAGGCATTGTATTCTTCCTGAGTTACAATTCTAACAGTTTTTTGCATGTTATAGTGACCAGATCCACAGATCTTAGAGCAATAAAACAAATACTTAAATGCCGGGTCGTTAGTTTTAACCTGCATATCAGCAGTAGTTACTGTAGGCGTAAATTCAAAGTTAGAAAACATACCAGGAACAGTATTCAACTGAACCCTGAAGTGTGGCATGTAAAAACTGTGAATAACATCCTTACTGTTCAAGATCAATCTTACAGGTTTACCCACGGGCAATACCAATTCATCAGCCTGTAAATCGTCCAGCGTGTTTTTATCTTTAAAATCTATACCTAAAGTATTGATACCAGTAATCAGTTTATAGTTCTTTTTACCAACTACCCCATCAGCACCAGCGTAACGGATTGTCCATGCAAATTGCTGCGAAGTAATCTCCACACTCAAAGGTTTATTGTTAGGATCTTCAATTTTGAAGAAAATTGATCTCCAGGTTAAGAAACCCATTAATACCAATACGGTAAGTACTAAAGCCGGAACAATTGTCCAGATTCGCTCTAAAGCATTGTTATGCGGATAGTAGTATGCTTTTCTTACACCATTGCTTTTATAAAAGAAGCTAAATAAGAAGAGTACAATGTGCGTAGCAATAAAAACAATAGTGGTCAAAATCAACGTGATGTTAAACATCTGGTCAATTTTAACACCATGCTCAGATGCCGCATCAGGAAGGATCATTTTACCATGAACCGTATATTCCCAATACACACCATATAAACCTACAATAAGGAACAGTGCGAATAAAGTACCATTCACCGCATTCCAATTGATGCCCATCGGTTTATCCTGCGCCTCACGTGTCAGTTCATATACCCTTAGTGCTTTACCAACAATTGCTATAAACAAGCAAAGTGTTAAAAAAAGCAGGGCATAAAATATAGCCGATTTATAGATCGCTGCCATATCTACAACTGGTTTAGCAGTGGCAGCGGCCCCTGCAGCAGCCTCCTGAGCAAATGCACTGGTGCCTGCGAAAGCAGTCATTAGCACTGCCAGGGCAGCCATGGTCTTATTACTTATAAATTTTCTTAAACTCATCTTCTTAAAAGTAGTACTCTGTACTTCTACTATCCTGTTAACTTATATACTTAAACCACCTGTTATAGGTGATGATTTAAACTTTCCTGTAATAACGGGTGGTTTTTGGCCACCAGTGGTTTCTTACTCAATGCACTTAACACAGTAAAGGTAAACAAACCTACAAAACCTAAGGCAGTTCCAACCTCAATAATTCCAAAACCATTGTGTTCCTCTACAGTTCCAGGCATAATCATCTGGTAATAATCCACCCAGTGACCGCATAAAAGAATGATACAAACTACCATCAGTTTATTCTCACTTCTCTTATTGTCCCTGTCCATCAATAATAACAATGGCGTTAAGAAGTTCAATACAAGGTTCAAATAGAACCAGAATTTATAATAATCAAAACGTTTGTAAAAGTATACGGTCTCTTCCGGCATGTTTGCATAGTAAATCAATAAAAACTGACAGAACCATACATAAGTCCAGAAAATTGAAAATCCGAAGATAAACTGACCAAGATTGTGGAAATGGCTTTTGTTTACCCATGGCATATAACCTGATTTCTTCAAGAGAATTAAGATCAAAGCAATAATAGATAAACTGCTTACCCACATGGCAGCAAAATTATACCAACCAAACATGGTAGAGAACCAGTGCGCCTCTAAAGACATCACGGTATCAAAGGCAAAGATTGGCGTAGTAAAACCGTAGATCACTAAAAATATACATGAATATTTAAAGCTCTTTCTGTAAGAGTTCAAACCACCTTCTAAATCTTCATTGTTAGACAATTTGCCTAATAATAAAGCGAAGAAACTATAGATGGCTAAAAATACAACCTGTCTGCCCATAAAAAATGGCACATTCAAGAATGCAGATTTACCATCAATGATCTTATCATAGTTAGCACTAGCAGGATTAGTTAACCCTTCCTCATTCCAGTGGTGGTATAAATTGTGTGTATACAGACCTAAGCCCATTACAACAATCAGGATAATAACAGCAACCGGTAAGGCTTTAGCCATTGCTTGCGGCACACGTAAAATAGAGGCCGACCAACCAGCCTGAGCTACAAACTGAACAGCCAGGAAAAAAGCACCAGACATGCACACACAGGCAAAGTAATATGCCATCAGTAACAAGTTAGCGAAAGTCCGCTCATGCGTTTCATGAACAGAAAAACCATAAGCAATAGCGGCGATACCAATAACGATACCGATTACACTCAAAGTTTTCGCTTTTCCTGTAAACTCAAACTGCTCACTTAAATTATAATTATGAGTTCCCATTTATATCTGCTTTTCTATTGTGTTTTTTGTAATTGTTGAACGTACATCACTACTTTCCATCTCTCCTCTGGAGAAAGTTGTGAAGCATGTGAGCCCATGTTATTTAAACCATACATAATGGTATGGTAAATTTTACCTGCAGTTAAGTCTTTCATCATTCCACCACGTGAAGACGCTGCGTCTCCATGGTAAGAAGGTACTCCAGAATACTTCTCAATTTGCACCAGGTGCCCTTTACCATCGCCTTTTTCACCATGACATGGTGAGCAGAATACAGTAAAGTAGTGTTTACCTGAAGCCAGGTTTTTTGCATTTACAGGCAATGGATTAATTAATCCTGCGCTTGCTGCTTCATAACCTTCTTTAGTATTTGCATATTCATATTTAACAAAACCTACAGGATCTGTATTTGGCGGCGGGGTTTGGGCCGTTTGTCCGTTTGCAAAATTCTTATTCGCCTGATCCGGGTTGTAACCCAATGGATCATACATATTTCTGGCGTATTCCAATCCGGTGCTTCTATTGTCACTGCATGCAGAAAGCGATGCAACAAAAGCGATGGCAAAAAACGCAGCGTAAACTAATCTATTCTTATTCATAGCTAATATACTTCCTTTCATTGTGCTTAACTTCAATCGCACCTGCTTCTTTTAATAATTCATCAATTTTGCCGTGATCAGCATTTTCCTTCGCATCAACAGCAATAATAAATCTGTCATCTGTAGCCCTTAAGTCCATTACCCTCGGCGCCCTTCCAGGAAACAAGTGTGTAGAAGCATAATAAGAACCCACCAATCCAAATGCTGTAAACAGGATGGTCAACTCAAAGCTGATTGGAATAAAATCCGGCAAGGCAAAGTGTGGCTTACCACCAATGTTAACCGGCCAGTCTACAACTGTTGCCAGGTATACACCCGTAAGCATCGTAATTGTACCAGTGATACCGAAAAAGAATGCGGCCCGGTCAAGTCTTGAACGTTTTACACCCAATTTATCCTCTATACCATGTATAGGCATTGGTGTATATACGTCATGAATTTTAATATTGTTCTCCTGCAACTTTTCGATGCCGTGCATCATTTCGTCAGGATCACCAAAACTGCCTAATATATATTTGATATTACCCATTATATTTTTGCGTATTGATCTTGTTTAACACTGTCAAATTTCTCCAGGGACTCTACATATTCTGCAACCTGAACTTTATCCAAATGACCTTCTTTTATCAACTTCATTTTTGACTGCTCACTTGCAGTTTTAAGCAATAGTTTCACCTCCGCGATTGCAATAGATGGAAGTACCCTTAAGAACAACAGGAACAAGGTAAAGAACACCCCAATTGAACCCACAAACACACCCACGTCAACCCATGATGGATAGAACATGGTCCAGCTTGACGGCAGGTAATCCCTGTGTAATGAAGTAACGATAATTACGAAACGCTCAAACCACATCCCGATGTTTACTACGATAGATAAAATCCAGGTAGCGGTAATGCTCAAACGGATTTTCTTAAACCATAACAATTGCGGTGAAATCACGTTACAAGTCATCATCATCCAGTAAGCCCACCAGTATGGTCCGGTAGAACGGTTAACGAATGCATACGTTTCATATTCCGAACCTGAATACCAGGCAATAAAAAACTCTGTAAGATAAGCCACACCCACAATTGATCCTGTTAAGATGATGATTTTATTCATCGACTCGATATGGAACATGGTGATGTAGTTCTCAAGACCCAATACTTTACGTGCAACCAATAATAAAGTCAATACCATCGCAAATCCAGAGAAGATCGCCCCGGCAACAAAGTACGGAGGGAAAATGGTCGTATGCCATCCCGGAATAACCGAGGTTGCAAAGTCCATAGATACAATAGTGTGTACAGAAAGTACAAGTGGCGTAGAAATACCCGCAAGAATTAGAGACACCGCCTCAAATCGTTGCCAGGTTTTAACGTTACCAGCCCATCCAAAAGAGAAGATGGAATAAATTTTACGTCTCATACCAGTTGCACGGTCACGAATGGTTGCAATATCAGGAAGCAAACCAGTGTACCAGAACAACAGGGAAACAGAGAAGTAGGTAGAGATCGCAAACATATCCCAAACCAGTGGTGAGTTAAAGTTAACCCACAATGATCCGAATTGATTTGGTAATGGCAACACCCAATACGCTAACCATGGACGGCCCATGTGAGAGACTACATACGTAGCCGCGCAAATAACCGCAAAGATGGTCATCGCCTCAGCCGACCTGTTAATGGAGTTCCTCCAGTTTTGGCGGAAAAGCAACAGTACAGCAGAGATTAGTGTTCCGGCGTGACCGATACCTACCCACCACACGAAACCGGTGATGTCCCAGGCCCAGCCTACGGTTTTATTTAATCCCCATGATCCGATCCCGTTCCAGAAAGTATAACTTACAGATACCACCCATAAGGTAGCTCCCAACAAGGAAACTATAAATCCTATCCACCAGGCCCGGTTGGGCTTGTTTTCCACCGGCATTAAAATATCATCCGTAATTTTTGCATACGTGATATCACTGCCGGTGATTAATGGTTCTCTTAATATTGACTCGTTATGTCCTGACATAATTCTTTTTCTTAAATATCAGCTTTGCGCTTACGCTTGTACTGTTGTTTCTGTATTCCTAATTTTTGTCATATAACCTATACCAGGTTGTACGTTTAACTCCTCTAAAACGTAATAGATGCGTTCGCTGCGTAATGCTTTAGAAACTTCTGATTCCGGATCGTTTCCATCTCCAAAAATAATTGCATTTGCAGAACAAGCTTCCTGACAAGCCATTTTGATATCACCATCTTTTAAAGGACGTTTTTCAATTTTAGCCTGTAATTTACCAGCTTGAATTCTTTGGATACACATTGAACATTTTTCCATTACCCCTCTTGAACGTGAAGTAACATCAGGGTTTAATACCAACTGAGTAAATTCGTTGTTCAGGTAGTTATCAAAACGTGAATCATTCCAGTAGTTAAACCAGTTGAAACGACGTACTTTATATGGACAGTTGTTTGCACAATAACGTGTACCCACACAACGGTTATAAGCCATATGGTTTAAGCCGTCAGACGAGTGAACTGTTGCCAATACCGGACAAACTGTTTCACAAGGCGCATGGTCGCAATGCTGACAAAGCATTGGTTGATGCACCACAGACACATTATCAAGGTTCTCTAAATGCGCAATTTCTTTTTCTTTCGTTACCGAGTTGATACCAGTGTCATGTCCACCATGTCCAGCATGAGCTTCATGTCCCGCATGTGCATCCGCTTCTACATTGTAGCTGTAGTAACGGTCAATACGGATCCAGTGCATCTCCCTGCGTTTACGTACTTCCTCTTTACCTACAACAGGAATGTTATTTTCCACGTTACAAGCAACGATACAAGATCCGCAACCAGTACAAGCATTCAAATCGATTGCCATTACCCAGTTGTTTCCTGGTTTCTCAAATTTATCCCACAAATCGTAAGTTTTGTGTTTCTCACCGTGGTTACCAGAACCTGCAGCAGCGTCCTTTTTGTAAGCCGCAAAAGTTGCTTCTCTGATTACATTTCTTCCCTCAAAAGAGTGGTGGGTTTGAGTTTGGGCCAACTCCTCAGTTCTTCCGGTTCCCGAAAGTTCTACTGTGTTGGCATATTTTAATGTGCCGTTGATTAAAGACACAAATGGGTATGCATTTTTACCTACGTTATCACCTGCTTTACCAACTTTAGTTCTTCCGTAACCTAAAGCAATAGAAGCAGTACCCTGTGCTTGTCCAGGCTGGATTAAAAGCGGCAAGTCTACAGTATAACCATTAGCTCCTTTTACAGCAACCACATCAAATTCTTTGTAACCTAATTTCTCAGCAGTTTTAGGCGCTACAGCTATGTAGTTGTCCCAGGTAACTTTAGTAACCGGATCAGGAAGTTCTAATAAGAAGGCATTGTTTGCATTCTTACCATCGCGCATTGGCAAACTTTCATAAACCTGTAATTCTAAAGCGTTTCCACCTTTTGCTAAGGCCTTACTATTGTTAATAGCTGCTGAAGCTACTGCATCAACTGAAAGGCTAAAAGCATAAGCAGTAACCGGTTTTGCAGGAGCTGAAAATACACCGGTCTGAAGCAAATCATTCCAGGTTTTACCTACTGCAGGCAAAATATTTTTCTCCCAGTTGTTACGCACATACTGGTAGTAATCTTTAATAGCGTTATCACTCCAGATCAATAAGCTTTGCTCAGCCTGACGGGAGTCAAATATTGGATTGATGGTTGGCTGCACAACAGAATAAGTTCCGGCATACATACTTGCATCACCCCATTGTTCCAAATAATTCTGGCCAGTTGCAATCACATCACATAAAGTAGATGTTTCATCTTCACGATCAGAGAACGAAACTTTCAAAGGTACTTTAGCCAAAGCCTCAGTAAATGCCTTTGCATTGAACGAATCGTATGCAGGGTTGGTATTCAATAAGAATACAGCTGCTACTTCACCTCTGTTCATTTCATTGATCAACTCTGCAAATTCAGCATCGTTACCAACGTATTTCTGACATGGGTTATCAAGGTCAATTGTAGTACCATAACTACCGATAGCAGCGTTGATCGCATTTACCAGAATTTGTGAGGATACATCATTAGAACCAGAAACTACCAATGATTTGCCTTTATTCTGAAGCAATTCCTTGGCAACCAATTTCAATGCCTTTTCAGCAGTTACATTATTTGGCAATACTCCACCAGGCAAGTTAGCACCAGTAACTGCATTATATAAGGTAACCAAAGCAGGGCCTTCTTCTGATAATTTAACAGGAACACGGGTATCAGCATTGGTACCGGTCAAACTCATGCCAGCCTCAAACTGGAAGTGGCGTGACATTTTACCTTTAGCCAATGATTTGTAATCCCTGTTCGCAATATATTGAGAAGTAAATTCTTCACCACTAATCCAGGTACCTAAAAAGTCAGCCGCAAAACTTACAATCAGGTCAGCCTTATCAAAGTTATATTTTGGAATTACCGCTTTTCCAAAGCTATTTTCGTTCGCCTTTACAATACCTGTATAAGATACCGCATCGTACTGAACGTGTTTAGTAGCTGGATAAGCAACAGTAAAATCAGCAATTACGGCTGTAGTAGAAGGGCTGTAAACAGAAGATGAAATGACACGGATCTTTTTACCGGAAGCTTTCGCTTTGTTCAGTTCAGCCTTTACAAAAGTATCGACCTCAGACCATGTGGTTGCTTCTTTCTTTAAAACCGGGGTTTTTAGTTTAGAAACATCGTACAAGTCTAAAACAGAAGCCTGCGACTGGGCATCAGTTCCACAGTTAAATTCACCTGCTTTAGGGTTCGGTTCAATTTTAATTGGCCTACCTTCTCTGGTTTTCACCAAAATACTCTGTCCGTTGTAACTAGACACATAGTAATTCGGGATCCCAGGAGTTACCTCCTCAGGTTTAATTAAATAAGGAATTGATTTGTGCACTGGTGCAGGCTGACAAGCAGCAAGTGAAACTGCACCCAACCCAAAGCCTAGCGCTTTTAAAAAGTCACGGCGCGGAGTTACGGTACTTAACCCTGCTTCATTTAAAACATCTTCTATTGGAAGCGGCTCAGCAAATTCATTTTTGTTGTTTTCAACAAAATCGGGAGTGTTTTTAAACTCCTCTAAGCCTTTCCAGTATCTTTTATTGCTTTCCATTTAAGCTATATTACTGTTTATCGAACGTTCTTACTACTAACTCTATTAATAATGACATTTACCACATTCCAAACCGCCTAAAGCTGCAGGAGTGATTTTTTCACCTTTTTTAATCTTCTCATGCGCTTCGATGATCTTATCATAAAATGCATTGCCTTTAACGTCCATTTGAGTGGCTTTATGGCAATTGATACACCATTTCATCGTTAGCGGAGAATACTGATAGATTTCTTCCATCGTATCTACCGGACCATGACAAGCAAAACAAACCGGCTCATTAGGTTTTAAACCTTTTTCTTTACGAATAGCTGTTTCAGCAACTACAACGTGTTGTGAGTGGTTAAAGTAGGCGAAATCAGGCAGGTTGTGTACACGTACCCATTCTACTGGTTTTTCTTTAGACTTGTCGTAAGTCATTTTATCCGCATCGTAACCCAATGCATTGTAGATTTTCTGAATCTCAGGAGAAATGTTTCCATCATGGCTGTCCCTGGCCTGAACCGCTTTGTGACAGTTCATACAAACATTCAACGATGGAATTGATGCATTTTTAGACTTAAACGCACCAGAGTGACAATACTGACAATCAATCTGGTTTACACCAGCGTGCAACTCATGCGAGAACTTGATTGGCTGTACAGGTTGGTATCCTGTATGAACACCGGTCTCCCACATACCCATCCATCCAAAGGTTGACAAAGCAGCCACGATGCACAGAATAAAGAAGAAGATAAATTTCTTGTTTTTAAACAGGCCTTTAATACCTGTTGCCAATGAAACACCACCTTGCTCGTCTTCAACAATATCAAAGCCTTGTTTCTGAAGAATCAGACGCTCCAGCATTTTAATTGCACGGCCTAACACCACCAATACCACAATCGAGATCAGGATAATGGCGATTACCCCGGCTAAAGAGAAGTTTGAAACTTCTTCCTGAGCGGCAGGGCCAGCAGTTTCTCCTGCTTTCTTAGGCTCACCTGCTTTAATATAAGCAAGTACGTTTTTAATGTCATCCGGTTTTAAAGACGGAAAGGCAGTCATCTCCGCATTTGGATTAAACTTTGAAGCCTCTACAGCCTCTTTATCACCCGAAGCGATGAATGCAGGAGCATTGTTAATCCATTTCAACAGAAATTCTTCGCTTTTAGTCGGAACCAATGGCTGTAAGGCGGGCCCGGTCATGTCGCGGTCCAACGCGTGACAAGAAGTACACTTTTCCTTGAAGATTACTCGTCCAGCTGCTGCGTCTTGTGCCTGTGTTCCAGAAGTAATTAAAACAGATAGAGCCGATATCATAAATGCCGACTTCCAAACTCTTCTAATGATCAATGAGATATTCCTCATAATGAGTATTTTATGCTTTATTTTTAATAAACTGGTATTTGTAATTGATGTTTAAACAGATGTCTAGGATCAAAACGTGAACAAAAGTAAAGTTTATTAGGTTACCAATGACAAATTAGTGACAGTAAATACAATTTATAACCATTCTAAACTATGCCTTTAAATGGTCTTAAAGCACGAAAACCAGCAAATTTTAAAGATTGCTGGTTTTCGTTTCTTATAAGTTTATCTAAAATGATTTTCATCATTTTGGAAATTAGAATTACATTTTTAATATCCAGGCAAACATCAGCGGTGCAACTATAGTTGCGTCAGATTCTACAATAAATTTAGGGGTGTTGATGTCAAGTTTACCCCAGGTAATCTTCTCATTAGGCACTGCTCCTGAGTAAGAACCGTAAGAGGTTGTAGAATCAGAAATCTGGCAGAAATAGCTCCAGAAAGGAATATTTTCCATCTCCATATCCTGATACAACATCGGCACTACGCAAATCGGGAAATCGCCCGCAATACCACCGCCAATCTGAAAAAAGCCGATGCCTTTACCTTCACTGTTGGCAATATACCAGTTGGCCAACCAGCCCATATATTCAATTCCGCTTTTCATGGTTGTTGCTTTCAATTCCTCTTTCATCACGTAAGAAGCGAAAATATTTCCCATAGTACTGTCTTCCCATCCCGGAACCACAATTGGCAAATTCTTCTCCGCAGCAGCCAGCATCCAGGAGTTTTTAGGATCAATTTCATAATATTGCTCCAGATCACCGCTCAAAAGCATTTTGTACATAAATTCATGTGGAAAATAACGTTCTCCGGCGGTATCCGCATCTTTCCAGATTTTATGGATGTGTTTCTGCAACCTGCGAAAAGCTTCCTCTTCAGGAATACAAGTATCCGTAACACGGTTATAGTGGTTTTCCAGCAAATCCCATTCATCCTGCGGACTCAAATCGCGGTAATTAGGTACACGTTTGTAATGTGAATGTGCTACAAGGTTCATGATGTCTTCTTCAAGATTAGCTCCGGTACAAGAAATAATCGAAACTTTATCCTGACGGATCATCTCGGCCAAAGAAATACCCAGCTCTGCTGTACTCATGGCGCCAGCAAGCGTAATCATCATCTTGCCGCCTTCATCTAAATGTGTTTCATATCCTTTAGCAGCATCCATCATTGCTGCTGCGTTAAAATGAAGGTAATGTCCCTCCATAAACTGCGATATTGGTCCCCTTGTAATGCTCATTTAACTGTTTTTTTTGATAAAGCGCAAAAATAGATATTTTTATCCGATTAAATCTCCATAAACTTGCAGCCGCAAAACAAACCATTCCATGAAGATAAAGCTTATTCTAGCTTTCCTGATGTGCGCCGTCCTAAATGGGAATGCACAAATTAAACTGATCAAAAAGATGCTGTCTAACGAGCTGGACACCACAAGAAAAGCCAGTTTCATGCCTATTCCGGTATTTAGGTACAGCCAGGAAACGGGATTGGAATTCGGTGCCGGAACACTTTTCTCTATGTACATAGATAGAAAAGACACTACAAACCGCAGTTCTAATTTTTCGGCCCTAACTTCATACTCCACTCAAAAGCAATACAACATTACCCTGAGGGGAAGCGTGTGGACAAAAGCGAATAAATATCATTTGATCGGTGAATTTAAGTTTAAAAGAACACCCTTTAATTTCTATGGAATAGGTAACAACACTATCGGCCTAAACCAGGATAGGTTGGTACAAGACCTATTTAAAGTGTTTTTTGAAACGGAAAAGAATATCCTGCCTTTTACTTATATCGGACTTTCACTGGGCTACGAAAATTATAGCTTCGTTGACAAAATAAATGGGGGCATTTTTAGCGCAGATCCTTCAATTATTGGCAAATCCGGGGGCTCAGCCGCTTTTGTAGGTATTTCACAAAGTTTCGACAACCGCAACTCCAACAACTATCCAAGCAAAGGCTTATACGCAAAAGTAGCCTACCAATATGCGCCAAAACTATTTTCAACAGCAGAATTTAGTGGTAGTCAGTTTAAAGCAGTAGTCAGCAATTTCTGGCCATTGGCCAAAAAATTTGTACTCGGTGTAAATGCCTTATATTATACCATACAAAGCAGCAACACCCCTTTTTACCTCTTGCCTCAAATGGGTAATGATGAAATGATGCGGGGTTATTATGCTGGCCGCTACCGTGCAGAAAACCTATTGGCGGCACAAACGGAACTACGTTACCGCTACAGCAACAGGTTTGGTCTGGTCGCGTTTGCCGGTGCAGGTAGAGTGTTTAACAATGGCGAATTTTCATTTAAAGGCTTCAAACCCTCCTACGGAGCTGGTGGACGCTATTTCTTCGATCCTGCCAAAGGCTTAAGTGTGCGCCTGGATTATGGCATCGGAGAAAAGCTACCCAACGAAAAACGCCAAAGTGGTTTCTACATCAGTTTAGCAGAAGCTTTTTAAAAGATAAGCCCTGACGACACCTAAATCTCGGTGTTCACTAAAATCTCCTGCAGCTCCTCTAATTCAGCAGCTTTTTCCGGGGCACCGGATTTTCGATAAGAAGAAATTAAATTTCGGAGAATGCGCCTGATGATCTCCACATTACTACAGGGCGCATAAAAACCCGGTTGAGGTTCCAGGTTTAACTGGCGTAAAAACTGGTCTACATCATGCTTACCAAAAATAGAACCTTTATTAAAGGCGTTAATATAAAACAATACGCCAAATTCCTGCTCATCACGTTTAGTTTCATCAATGTAGCCAAGGATAAAATGCTGGGGAAGGTTAACACCATACACGGGGATATCCAGTTTTTGGGCTACAGTAGCATAAATGATAGCCAGCGAAATCTGGTTTCCCTTTTTGCTCTCCAACACCTGGCTCAGGTAAGAATTTTGTGGATCCTGGTGGTTTTTAGTGTTCCCTCCAAAACCATACACGTTATAAAAAACATGGTTAATGAGTTTTATCTTTTCAATCGAACTCATTTCATGCTGCAGGCCAAGCCAAACTTCTCTTTTAATCTCTTCAATCTGGTTAATGATCTTTTGATCGTCAAGATCCGGATATTGGTACCTGTTAATCACCAATGCACCCTGGAGCAGATCAAACGCGCCACTTTGGTACCACAATTTCAAGTCCTCCTTAACCGTAGCAAATTGAATTTTGTGTACTATATTTTCTATACGTTCTTGCAGTACGGTATCCAGGGATTTTTCCCAAACATCTTCCAGATGATGAATTACGCCATTTCCGTAACCCAAAAGTTTCTTTTCTACATGCTCATAAACTTCTCTGTCCGGATCATCCAGAAGTTTAACCAATGCATTTATTTCTGTACTATTTTCCATTAAATATGCCAATTAGAAAGGTGTGATTCCTATTTTTGTAACCATGGTTTTTAATTTCATTGCCGATTACCTGAAACATCGCTTTACTGCAAACAGCAGACACGGCACCCATTCCCCTTTTGTCTATAAATTGGTTGATGAGGTAATTTACGACTTTAAGTCTAATATTGAATACAATGTTATTGAGCAGCATAGAAAAAAACTTTTAAATGACGATCGGTTTATTACTGTAACCGATCTGGGTGCCGGTTCACACTTAAACAAAAACCGTACAAAAAAAGTAAAGGAGATTGCAAAAAACGCATTAAAATCTCCCCGGCTGGCACAATTAATTTACCGGCTGGCTAAAGATAGCCAACCTAAAAACAGTATAGAATTAGGTACCTGTCTGGGTTTAACCACGGCCTACTTAGCCAAAGCAGCACCCGAAGCAGCTGTTCTAACCATAGAAGGATGCCCGGAAACAGCTGCTATAGCCAATGAAAATTTCAAGACCTTAAACCTGGCCAATGTTGAACTGTTGGTTGGAAATTTTGATGAATTACTGCCAAAAGAAATTGAAAAACGAAGCAAGCTTGATTTTGTATACATAGATGGCAACCACAGAAAAGAGGCAACACTTAATTATTTTAAATGGTGTCTCCCTAAAGTACATCAAAGTTCCATACTCATCTTTGACGATATTTACTGGAGCAAAGGCATGAAAGAAGCCTGGAAAGAGATCAAACAACATCCGCAGGTAACCGTTACCATAGATCTTTTTTGGATTGGATTGGTGTTTTTTAAAACCGATCAGGCCAAAGAACACTTTAAAATTAAGTTTTAAGCTTAACAGTTTAAATATAAGCAACAGGCATCTTAGACATCACCGCTCAATTCTCTATGAATGAAAGTTCTGCGTTTTTATATTTAGGCTTCTGCACCTGAATTTTTAGCTTTTCAAAAATCTGCATCGGTCCTTCTGCTGCAAACAAATTGATGAGCCATGCAGGTAAGTCCCCTCCCGGATCTACATGCAGGGTGTACACCACTTTCACTCGATCAGTGCCCAAAGCAGTAATCAGCCACCTTCCCTTCGAGTTGTTTACCCGTACTATCCCTTGTTTAAGCGCCACCATTCCAGTAGCAGCAGGACCATCTACGGTAACCTGTTTGCTTACTGGATTTTGTGTTACGGTTAAATGTGCTACAAAATCCCTGTTTTGCAACGGCCAGGGGAGTTTCACTTCAGAGTAATAATACAATTCAGAAGGGGAAACCTGCTTAATCAGTTTTGCGGATTTGGTTTCGTACACCCATTCCGCAGCTGCATTTACGTCCAAAAGCAAGGCAACAAGCTGTGAAGGTTTAGCATTAATTTCACATTCTACCTTCACAGCTTTGATCTCAGAACCAGCAATGCTGCTGGTATAAATTTTAATATCGTGTTTATCTTTCTGCAGTTTCCAGGTATTCTGCCCAAAAACTACCATACATTGAACAAGGAGCAAAATGCCGCTTAAAATTCCTTTCCTGCTCATGGCTTAGAATTCCATTAAATAGGCCTTTAAAAAGTCGTTCAAATCTCCATCCAATACGGCCTGAGGGTTAGAAGACTGAAAATTGGTCCGGTGATCTTTGACCCTGCGGTCATCCAGCACGTAACTTCTAATCTGCGAGCCCCATTCAATTTTCTTTTTATTACCCTCTATCAGCGCCGTTGCCTCCATGCGTTTACGCATTTCCGCTTCATACAGTTGCGATTTCAATAAACGGATGGCATTTTCCTTATTTTGCAGTTGTGAGCGTGACTCCTGATTTTTAATCACAATGCCTGAAGGCTTGTGGTATAACCTTACAGCCGTTTCCACCTTATTTACATTCTGCCCGCCTGCACCACCAGAACGGAAAGTTTCAAACTCAATCTCCGAATCCTTAACTTCTATCTCAATGGTATCGTCTACCAAAGGATAAACATACACAGAAGCAAAAGAAGTATGTCTGCGCGCATTGGAATCAAAAGGTGAAATCCGGACCAATCTATGCACCCCATTTTCTCCTTTAAGGTACCCATAGGCAAACTCGCCTACAAACTGGATCGTAACAGATTTTACCCCGGCAATCTCTCCTTCCTGATAATCCTGCTCCGAGATTTTATAACCGTTTTTTTCGCCCCACATCATATACATACGCATCAACATGTAGGCCCAGTCACAACTTTCCGTACCACCAGCACCAGCGGTAATCTGCATTACTGCGGGCAACTGATCCTCCTTATTCTTAAGCATATTCTTAAGCTCCAGGTTTTCTATCGCAGTCAGGCACAAATCATATTGTTCCTGCATTTCTTCTTCCGTGGCATCGCCACTTTGTAAAAAATCAAAAAGTACCTGGGTATCTTCCAGCAAAGCATTGGCTTGCTGCCAGGCATCCGTCCATATTTTTTTTGAATTGATTTCAGCGATGTGCTTTTCTGCCTTTTTAGGATCGTCCCAAAAATTTGGCTGCAGGGTCAGTTCCTGCTCTATGCGGATATCTTCCAGTCGGTTTTCGACGTCAAAGATACCTCCTCAGCGACGTTACTCTGTCCCTTAAATCCTGAATTTGTTCTTTTGTCATAAGCTACAAATATAGTAATCTTTAAAGTTACCATTGCATTTTATAACCAAACAGGGGGTCGAAATAAATCTCCCCCCTATTCCAACATCCCCATGTTGAGTAATATACCGTATATATTAAACTGCACAAATATAAAAATTTAAACAATGCTTTTATATGCTGTTAATTTATCATCTTGCATTTACATTAACCAAATACCTCTAGTACATGAACAAGATCTTCTTACTCGCTGGCATGCTGCTTGTAATGGCTTTCAAACCTGCCTTCCAGGATCCATGGTCATCTGCTTTTGTCAAAATAGATGCAAAGGGACGGCTTCAATATATTAAAGATAGAGAAGGCAATACCATTCCCGATTTTAGCCGGGTAGGCTACCATCAGGGCGATCTTAAAATCCCAAACGTTCCCACAGTAAAAACAATAAGTCCTGCTGGAAACAATAGTCAGCAGCTCATTCAAAATGCGATTGATGAAGTTGCTAAAATGCCAGTTGGTAAAAACGGCATTCGCGGTGCTATCCTACTTAAAAAAGGCAGTTATCCAATTGCAGGGATGCTAAAAATCAGTGCCGGAGGAATCATTTTAAGAGGCGAGGGCAGCGATGCAGAGGGCACAAAACTCATCGCTAAAGGGAAAACACAGCGATCGCTTTTGTCTATCTCAGGCACCGGTGCTTTAACAGAACAAAAAAACAGTCGCATAAAAATTAAAGAAAACTTTGTGCCTGTGGGCAGCTTTACTTTTAGCATTATGGATGCAAGGGGGTATCAACCTGGAGATAACATTGTAATCTTCAGACCAGGCACAGACTCCTGGATATCAGACCTTAAGATGGATAAAATTGAAGCGAGGGAAGGCACACTACAGTGGGAGGCAAAAGAGTATGATCTTCATTTTGAACGGAAAATCCTAAAAATTGAGGGAAATAAAATAACCATTGACAATCCTGTAGTGATGCAAATGGACAATAAGTATGGTGGCGGCTATATCTACAAATCTTCCTTTAGCGGTCGCATCGCAGAAATTGGCCTGGAAAACATCTATTTTGAATCGGAGTACGCCAATGAAGCAGATGAGGACCACGGCTGGATAGCGGTTAGTATCAATAAAGCTGAGAACTGCTGGGTTCGCAACATTACCTCCCGGTATTTTGGCTATTCCTGTGTAAGCCTTGGTTATGCCGCAAAACAAGTAACGGTACAAGACTCCAAATGTTTCGATGCTAAATCCATCATTACAGGGGGCAGAAGATATTCTTTTAACAACGATGGGCAGCAAAACTTGTTCATGAACCTGGAAAGCACTGAAGGCAGGCACGATTATGTTACAGGTGCAAAGACGCTTGGGCCAAATGTATTTTACAACTGCAGGGCAACCGGAACACATGCAGACATTGGTCCGCACCACAGGTGGGCCGTGGGCACCCTGTACGACAACATCAGCACTGATGGCGAGATCAATGTTCAGGACCGTGGAAACTATGGCACTGGTCATGGTTGGGCCGGGGTAACGCAGGTACTATGGAATTGTAATGTCAAACGCGCGGCGGTACAAAACCCATGGGTTTCGGGCAACAATTACAGCATTGGTACGCAAGGTGAAAAAGGTACGGGCAGGTTTAAAGATAGAATGGACGGTGCCTGGGAGAATCAGAACAGAAAAGGATTAACACCTGCATCTTTATATTTAGCGCAACTAAACGCGAGGCAGATAAAATAATAAAAGCTTGTAAGCTGTCGTTGACTGCATTTACATGTCCGGAATTCCTACTCCGAAAGGAGTATTTTGGAAGTCCATGCAACGCTAGGTCAACGCTCAGCTCACAAGCTTTCTACGCCGTATAGCTAGTGTGGATAGCAAGGCTTATAGTAAATAGATTAATACTGGGTGATCTTCAATAGTCATTTTATCCAGTACCATATTACCTTCTTTTAAAGTAAAGGGACCATCATTGCTGATCCCGGTCATTAAATCAAGTGCAGTGATTTTTTTGAAGGCTTTGCCGGCAACATCTATTTTAAGGGTAGCAATTCGGGAAGAAAAGTCTCCGTCGGTGCGTTCTGCCGACCACATTGCCAGTACCGGCTTGTTCTTTTCATCCTTAAATCCATAAACAGGAATGGTACCGGGAGCGGCCATTGTAACCTCATCCCATTTTATGGGATAGTCATCGGGACGATCTGCAACGTGATAAACTTCCGTTTTTAATTCTGCAGAAAGGGTTAAACCAGCTGTGGCCTCTGCAAGGCGCTGTACGGCATAAAACGCTGGTTTGGCCTTGAGTTCTGGATCTACCAAACCAAAATGGTGTTCAAGCTGATATATATATTCTAGTAGTGGTACCTACATTGCAATATAATTACAGCATCACCCTCAACTCTATAAATAATTCTATGCTCTAAATTTATTCTCCTTGACCACCATCCCACAAGTGAATGTTTCAATTGTTCAGGCTTTCCTTGTCCTTCATCCGGAGTTCTTTCAATCTCTTTATGATCGTATTTAGCTTTTTTAGAATTGCTTTATCATTTTGCTGCCAATGTAAATAATCTTGCCAGGCAACATCCTGAAATATAATCCTCATTCTTCGATCAGAGATCTTTCCTTACCCAACCCATTATTGTACTGTTCGATCCCCTCCATCAATCTCGCTGCATTCGCTGGGCTCTTAAGCAAATAAAACGTCTCCATCATGGCTTCATAGTCAGATTTTGACAAGACAACAACATCTTCACCATTATTTCTACTAATATAAAGTGGAGATTGGCTTATAAACACTTTATCTAAAAAGCTTTTTAAATGGGATCTGAAATTAGAGTAAGTAGTTATCTCCATTGTTTTAAGTATTGACTATTCAAAGTTAAGGAATTTAACAAGTTGTACAAGTTTTTGTACAAGTAAAGCTACATTGATAAATGACATTTTTCTAGAAAATGGGTTTACTGATTTCAGATAAATTACAAAAATAAATCGCTGCTCAGGTATCTGTCCCCACGGTCACAAGCAATAAAAACTATGGTACCAGAAGTCAGTTCACTCGCAAGTTTAAGGGCACAAGACAAAGCCCCTCCGCTGCTCATTCCGGCAAAAATCCCTTCTAAACGTGCCATTTGCCTTGCACATACCGAAGCCTCTTCCTGAGAAACATCCATTACTCTGTCTACTCTAGACGCATCAAATATTTTAGGAAGATAAGCTTCCGGCCATCTTCTGATGCCGGGGATTGAAGATTCTTCTGTAGGCTGGCAACCCACAATCTGTATATCAGGATTTTGTTCCTTCAAAAACATAGAATTACCCATAATACTACCAGTGGTTCCCATGGAACTTACAAAATGCGTAATCTCATGTTTGGTATCCCTCCATATCTCCGGCCCGGTAGTTTTGTAATGGGCAAGGTAATTGTCCGGATTTGCAAACTGGTCCAGTAAAAAGTATCCACCCTGGTTGCCTTTATCTTCTGCATAATCCCTGCAAATCTCTATAGAATCCAGCAAAGTCACTTTTGCGCCAAATGCTTCCATCGTTAAAGTACGCTCCCTGGTAGAATTTGATGGCATAACTAATTCAATTTCCAGCCCATAGATCCCAGCAATCATAGCCAGTGCTATCCCTGTATTTCCGCTTGTAGCTTCTATCAGTTTGGTGCCCCGCTGAATGTCGCCACGCTCCATCGCACTGCGGATCATATTTAGTGCCGCACGGTCTTTTACGCTTCCGCCAGGGTTGTTCCCCTCCAGCTTGGCAAAAATCCTGACATCAGGGTTTGGATTTAATTTTTGGATCTCCGCTAAGGGCGTATTTCCTATGCAATCTATAATACTTCCCATCTAAATTTTATTCTTTGTTTCTATCACTTTTACGGCAGATTGATGGTACACTGTAGAATTGGGCATCACACTTTTAGTAAGCCACACATTTCCCCCAATAATACTGTCATGACCAATAAACGTATCTCCACCCAAAATTGTTGCGCCAGAATAAATGATCACATGATCGCCAATGGTAGGATGCCTTTTGGTATTGGCCATGTATTTCTCTACGCTTAGTGCACCTAATGTTACGCCCTGATAAAGTTTTACGTAATCTCCAATTACTGTGGTTTCACCAATTACAATTCCGGTTCCATGGTCAATAAACAAATGCTCTCCTATTTGTGCTGCAGGATGAATGTCTATCCCGGTAATGGAATGGGCATATTCGGTAAGGATTCTTGGTATAATTGGAATTTCTGCTTTTAACAACGCATGTGCAATCCTGTATAATGCGATGGCAAGGAAGCCTGGATAACTCCTGATCACCTCAAATTCACTGGTCGCAGCGGGATCACCTTTTAAAATCGCCGCAATATCTGTGTTCATTTTCCGGTAAAGCTCTTGCAAATGGCTAAAAAATTCGGCGGCAATCAATTCATTATCACAACCCTCGCAAGCCTTGGTCCCATTGAGTAACCTCAATAACTCCTTCTCCAGTTTTACAAACAGCCGCTTAATCTCGTTTACAGAATAATCTGGTGTAGTTAAGCGCTCCGGATACAGCAAATTTAGCAGGTTTACAGCCCATTGTGCAACTTCCTGATTGGAGGGCACAGGTTCAATTAGATTCTGTTTAGCGTATAAATGATGGTAAAATTCTTCGTTCATAATCCAGCAGCGTTAGGTCTTGCTAAAGGTAAAGATAATTATAATGGATGAATTTTGCTGCGGGTTTAATTTACGTTTGGGTTACCTAATCCGGGTTATGGTATTAAAGTTCAACAATGTGATTTCAAAAAGCATTGTTAAACTTCATGGCCATTGAAGATAATATGAACAGTATGATTGCAGATTTTAAACCATTAAATCATGAAAAGGAATATTATTGCTATGGCTATGCTCATCGCATTATTTGGCTGTAACAGCGAAAAAAAATCAGACTATGCAAGTGCTGATACCATTGCCAGTTCATCAGAAACATCCGACAGTACTTTCGTCGAAAAAATCATCAAAACTGCCGATATGCGTTTTAGGGTCAAGGATGCCCGGAAAACTAAAATCAAGCTGAGCAAATTACTCAAAGACTTTGGTGGCAAACTGACCTCTTCCAATATCGAAAGCACCATTGCCCAACAGGAAACAGTTAAATATAGTCTGGATTCTTTACAGGAAATTGTCGGCTACCATACAGAAGGAAAGATGGAACTCAGGGTACCGTCTGACAAGCTGGATGAATTTACAGATGTTGTTGGCTCGCTGGCTATTTTCATAGACCACCAGTCTCTGGATTTTAATGACAAAGGACTAAACTATCTCTCCAATGAGCTTAAAGCCCAAAACCGTGTTGAAGCAATTGAAAACCTAAACAAAAAGGCCGTAAAGAAAAGCAACAACGTAGAGAGCGCCATGTATATCAAAGATGATTACATTGACAAAAAGGTAGAGAATCTGCAAATTGATGACCGTGTAAAACTGAGCACCATTACGTTGAGTTTTTACCAGGAAAACACGGTTACAAAAATGATTGTGAGCAACGACCGGCTATCCGATTTTCGCCCACCGTTCTTTAGAAGACTGGGCTTAAATTTATTGGAAGGCTGGTCTGTGTTTACCGAGGTAGTTTTAGCTTTAGCTTATGTGTGGGTATTTATTGTCCTTGCTCTGGCTATTTACTTTGGCGTCAAATATTACCGGAATAAGCGTCAGGTTGTAAAGCTGTAAATAAATTGTCCAACCGTTGTGCAGGTTCGCGACGCTGTTACCAAACCTTTGCATCGCCGTCATTCCGAACCGGCGCACCCTCAACTCAAACCGGCGCACCGTCATCTCGAACCGCAGGGAGAGATCTGTATAATGCATGTATGGATCTCTCTTTGCATTAAAATTTATCTACCTGATAATCGTCGCTATCAATTAAAAGAACTTTTAAACATAATCTAACGCTATAGCATTTAGATATCGCAATATAAGATTAGTAGCATATTAAAACAATAGGCCAAAATAGTTGGATCTCTCATTCCTGAAAGAGAAGCCGTAGGATATTGTCTAATAAATTAAGAAACAGATAAATAGAAGATACCGGTATTCTTCACGTTGTAGCGAGATGGAGGTGTAATATGCACCAGCAGGATATATACCTGCCGCATTCTGATACAAATTGAGAAGACATACTTTAATTACTCGCATGGTATTTGTTAAAATAAATTGTAAATTTGATTTATACTCTAATAAGATGACAACTTTAACAATCAATATTGAAGATCAATCTGCTGAAAAATCAGTAAAAGCCTTTTTAGATAAATTGGGACTAAAATATTCTATTGACAAGCAGTCATCTTCTAACCCATGGTGGGAAGATCAGGCCATAATTGAGAAGCTAGATGATCGTTCAAATGCGCTGAAATCTGGAACTGATAAAGGTTTTTCTTTCTCAGAAATTAAGCAAGATTTACTAGGCCGTTAATTTGTGCATAGATGTACTATCGTGTTATTATCGCTTCCCTTGCAAAAGATGAATTACAAAATTCTTACGATTGGTACGAAAAACAAAAGTTCGGTTTAGGCGAGAGATTTCTGCTTGTAATCGAGCAAGCAATTTCTTCAATATCTAATAACCCTGAATTCTATCCGGTTAAAGTGAATGCTTACCGTCAGTATGTGGTATCCAAGTTCCCTTACGTTCTAGTTTACGAACTCCTGCCCAAGGATAATTTAATTTACATACTTCATATCTTCAATACAAACCAAGAACCTGAAAAGAAAATCAAAATTTAGATAAGGTCATCTATTATCAACGATGATCGTCAGACAAGCAGGCTTCTTTAAAATCTAAGACCCCTTCTACTCTCTTTTGATCCAAATATTTCCTAGCGTCTACATAGACAACAATTTTGGGTATATCAACAGATATATATTCTCTCACATGACTACCTTCCCAATCACAATTAAACTTCATCAGATCATTGGTCACCCGATCAACAAAATCAGGCTTAAAAAAAATAATTTGAAGCGTAGAATGTCCAGAAGCCTCAATCAAGCTATCAAAAAACAATTCTCCCTCATCATCTTCATCTACCCACCTCACCATAATAAAAGCGCGCTCCGTAATCGTAGGTTGCTGATCCCAGCCCATCCTGCAATTCCTTGCCATCGTAAAGATAGTTGTTCCTATTGCCAGATACAAAACTAATAAACGCTTTTCCAAATGGTTGATAGTCATCAGTCTGTACAACTTTACCGCTCTGATTGAATGTTATTCTACTGTTACCTGACTTAAATTACCTGGTATGCCCCACAATTGGTTTGCGATATTTCCATTATACTGAGGTGTAGTACCATCATTATACTCGACAAAGCCCGATCGACTACTACGCATCCTTTAATCGATACTCTAATAATCGTTCGGCAATAGCTTGATCTGTCAATCCCTTATTCATCAATTGTAAATCTGAATTTATTAACTCTAATGCATAATCTAATGGAAAAAACTGGATAAATTTTATTCCATTTTTTTCATAAACAAGATCATCATCCGTTTCTTCTATTGGATATATATATATTTCAGATTCCATACTTAAAGATTCTTTCATGAAAATAATCAATGCCTCTGAATCCATGTCCAGTTCCTGCTCAACATAAAACTCTTCAAGTTTTACCGGGACTATTATAAATCCTATTAAAGTTATTAAATTCATATTATATATTTATTTCCTAAAAGCTACACCAATCCGAAGCATAGTCTTATCCTTATTATTCACATGGTTGTTCTCACCGTCTCATTTCCCCCATATACGTCGAACACCTGGACATAATTACCGCAACTCTCCATATACAATAAATCTTCAAGGTCGATTCCAAAATCCCGTTGTTTATTGCCATCCCTTAATGTAAAATACCCCCCTGCTGAAGGGTCTTTCATTTTGAGAAGTGACGCTACCCATCCGGTCAGTAAATTAAATGAACACATCTTAAACTTATCGAAATCAAATGGCTTAAGAAGCACATCTTCAAACAACCAGCTATAGGTGTTATAGTCTTCCAAATCATCGCAAAGCAAAATAAAACGCTCTCTGGATTTGAGGTGGCTAAGCTCCATATGGTGCTTTTTTACAAAGCTCACATCAATATAAACCATGTCTGGCTTTTGAGTTTTAAGAATGGCTACCCCACTTTTATAAGTCGTAGCAATTTCAGGAATAGCATAATGTGTACAGCTGAGAAATTTTGAAAGCACGGCAACAGATGCACTTTCAGCGAAAATTAAGGAAGTAATCATATTTTAAGAGCATAAAAGAACAGTTAAACATGGTCTAACGCTATAGCATTTAGATATGGCAATATAAGCGTTATCAAATATTAAAACAATAGGCAAAATAATTAATCAAACCACAATGAGGTTTTATAATGCCCTACATCAAACAATTTCTAACCTTAGACAAAATCCTAAGACAAAGATGCAAGTTGCAGGGAGGTTGTTGTAAACAAACAGGCATAGAACTCGTATAGAACCCGTATAGAACAGGGATAAACCTCGAATAGACCTCGATAAATTATCGTGCTTGATGCGTTTATTATCCGGCTCAGTTATGGTGTTTAAACCCTTTTTGTACGAAGAACCTCCCTGCAGGCCCCATATTTATGACATCTGAACCATTACTAGCAAAACCGTTTGCTGTAAATGTTCCTTTAAAATTGGTTGGAAACCAGTAAAAGTCACCTTGTAAAAACTGATTAAATAAGAAAAAGGAAACTTACATGATCGGCAATTCAACCAATGTAAACAATAATCTAATTGAAATTAATTCATTAAACAGTATAGCCTATTTAGGATAAGACACAACCTCTCCTGTTACTCAGCTTCCTCCACATCAGCTGCATGTTAAGTCCACGTTTACTCCATGTTTTTAGGATAAAACATGGACTTATTACGTTTTTAATAAAAATTTAGAATAGACTTACTTCGGGATCAGTTCACAATCATTTACGATTAATGACATCACATTATCGCTGTATCGTGTTCGCTAGAGCATCAAGTCCAAAGCAAAGGTTAATGGTACATCTAACTTGTTTTGCATCATTTGCCTTTAAACACATTCAGTTTATATTGATAGGTTAGCAAAAAATACCTTTTTAAGATTGCTGATGAATAAGTCACTATACTGTTCTCATTCGCTGATCTGTAGTTAGAAATGTTTTGATCAAACAAATCGTATACGGAAAGCTTTAATTGTCCCCGGTCTTTTTTAAACATAAGCAAGGCTAAAGACATGTTTAAGGTATGCGTACTTTTTTGGAAGCCCGCACCAAACTGAGGATTGTACACGTAGCTGTATTTAGTATCTAAAACTATTTTCTTTGGCCACTTTAAAGTAGCAGAAGTGCTTAATGAATGCGTATAGTTATCCCTTGAAATGTAGTCTACATTCTTGTATGATGTAATCGATTTCGAAAAACTATAGCTGCTTGCTAAGTCAAGCAATTCTTTGTAATTAAATGTCGCATCTTGTCCAATCCGAAACTGATATTGATATTGAACCCCCTCATCTGCATTTAAGAAAAAAGCATTTTTATCTATCCGGCTGCTTAAGCTTGTGTTTAAGCCGATCTGCCAGTTTTGAGATTTTTTAAATTGCTTTCCTAAATAAACATACAGATATCCGCTCATGCCACCATCCCTATTGAGTGGAGTAGAGGATGATACGCCATTCGCACTAATCATATTTCTACGAACTACGTTGTTCTGCGATAACGTTAAATCTGTACCTGCATTAATGTTGATCTGTTTTGCACTAATATACTTGTAATAGCTTCCAGAGATGTTCCTGTTGTATTTGGGTTTGAGCTCCGGATTACCGGTAAAAGTAGAAATGGTGCTATATTGCCTAACGATAGGCTGAATATCACTTATAGACGGTTGTTCTATATGCTCATAGTAGTTGATTGAATATCCTGCGCCCTCTAGTGATATGGAAGGAAAAAGATTAAAGTAGCTATTTTTAATGTCGCCAATATTACTGCTAAAATGATTATTTACGTCTTGCAACGATGCATTAAATCCAATCTTAAGTTTAAATTCATCTGTAAATTTAAAGCCTAATTTCGGTTGAATATTATGTGTGAATTGATCCCGCTTTAGTTCATTGCTTTGATCCGTTAAAAGCTGGTCATATGCATTGGTTTGACTATTTTTGTCATATGTTAAAACCCCCTCTTTCGTAGATAAATAGTTGGTTCCGGAACTTATTTCTGTGAATAGCTGCTTTGTGATGGGATAACTAAATTCAATTGAGAGCATCCCAGAACTGGATTTTGATCCATTGTCAATATAACGGTCCTGCAAAACGGACGGAAGCGAAGTAGTATAGGAGGTTAAATTATTTACACTGTAATTGTCTGATGTTCTCGTATTCAAAGACAAAGAATGAGAAATGCTGATGCTTGCTTCTTTCTTTTTTAACCTTCGGTTATACGAAAAGCTATGGTTAAAACTTGTATTTCTTGAAAGATCCTGCCCTTTTTGATTGGTTTCAGTAAGTCTGGGCTCAATCGTGTTAAATGTATTTCCTGTATTTTCGTCAAAGCCTTTATCACTATTTATTTCCAGCTTAGGTTCATACCGGTAGCGGTTAAGGGTATCAGGGTTCCATTCTACTAATCCACTTAGCGCGTTTTTTAGCGATTGCTGATCTGACCGATAGTTGTAAGCGCTTGTCAATTTGGTTTCTGGCAAAAACTGTTCTGATAACACGTCACCATTGGTGGCTGTTTTAGTGTTGGTGTGAAAATAAACCAGGTTTATTTTCAGTTTTTTGCCATAGTCATTATTGATGTTAAAGCCACCTGCAGCTACTTTCTCTATGCCGCCCCAGCCCCTTCCTCCAAGCGTGCCATCCCATATCTGGCTTCCTCCTGAACGACCGAAACCGCCCATATTGTATAGGTCGTCATTTGAGAAACCCGTTTTGCTTAAGTTGTTTGCCAGGCCAATCAGGCTTACTTGCAAAGTATCTCTAAAGCTGCTGAGGATCGCTCCGGTTTCATACCTGCTGCGAGAACCCCCACCTGCATAAATTTTACCGATTGTGCTTTTTTTGATCTTACTTTTTAGCTTTAAATTGATGATCTTGTTGACTTTCGCTGCACTTATTTTATGATTCGGGTCATTTTCTCTGTCATCGTATACCTGGATTTTGTCAATCATATCTGCATCCAGATTTCGGGTGGCCACCTTCGGGTCATTACCAAAAAATTCTTTTCCATCAATAAGTAGCTTACTGATGGATTTGCCATTTACCTGGATTGTGCCGTCCGCATTTACCTGTACACCTGGCAGCTTCTTTAATAAATCCTCTACTACCGCATTTGGCCTCGTTTTAAAGGCCTCTGTATTGAACTCTATTGTGTCTTTTTTAACAACAATAGGGGATCGTTCGCCTTTTATGATCACCTCGTTCAAACTTTCAGTAGCCAAAATAATCGTTCCAAGATCCTGCATTTCTCCTTTTAATATATTAAGAGCCTGGCGATGTGTTTTGTAACCCACGTAAGAGATGATTACTCTAGTCGGTCTTTCAAGAGAAATACCATTTAGCTTAAAAACTCCATTTTTATCACTTAGGGTGTAAGAGATTAAGGAGGTATCTTTTGCATTAACTACAGCTACAGTAGCAAATTCAAGAGGTGATTTACTAACAGAATCAATTAGCAGTCCTTTAATGGAGGCCTTATTTTGTGCCAGCAAGCAATTTGACGCTAACAGCATGATTGAGAGAACGATAATTTTATGCATGGTTAATTTTTCTTACTAAGGTAGACGAATCAATGTGCTAAAAAAACAACCATTATGTTAAACTTTGTTAATCATCATCTAAACCACCAAACAAAAAAGCCGGACTGTTTTTTTCAAACAATCCGGCTTTTCAACACTATAGATTAACCTTACTTAGAACCTAACTCAGCTTTTACGGCACCGCAGTCCAGCATGTTTTTAGGGTAGTAAGGATTTTTAATTTCCTTTTCATCACTAATCCATACCTTACTCGTCATGGGACATTCTTGCAGGTACAATACCGTTTTCTCAGGCACAAACCTTTCCATGATGCTCCACATCCCTTCAGAAAGTTCCATAAAGTAACCCCGCTGCTTGTTTATAGAATAGGTGTCGGCAATACTTTTAGCAAGTCCTTTTATTTTACCACGCATAGTAGTGGCAGCATTCATTTGCTCAAGATCCAGTTTTTTAAATTTAAACCTATCTAATGCAGTTACAAGATCAGCAGCATGTTTAGCGGCTTGTACAGAATCTGATGCAACCAGGCAGGACTTAAGGCCCAGATAATTGGTTATAATGCCTTTTTTGAGCGCCTCTCTTTGTTTTGCCAATTCTGGCGTCGCTACTTCCTGGGCAGAGGTTTTTAAGATCGCCTGCGCATTTACACTTCCAAAAGTAAAGGCCAAAAATATAGCCAGGATCAAATTCTTCATAATTATGGATTTACACTTGCCTTTTTAATAATTTTATCTATTTGCACTATTACATCTTCCAGGTGCAGTTTATTAATGCCTTCACTTTGAGGAAGAAGCTGCTGAACTTTTTCACGAATGTTGTTAAGATGGCGTTTCGCTTCCAACCTTACATCACTGCGCTGAGCATTGTTCATCGCTTTACCCTCTTCAACATCTTTAGGGTTTACCAACATGCCTATCTTTTCGAGGTAAGAACGCTGTAAGCTTCTCACATATGCTTGCTCTTCTGCCGTTCCTGAGGGTAATCTCCAGATCATGGGCAAAAGCGTAGCCAAGTACTCATTCACCGGATAAGGATCTGCCGAACTCAATGCTTTCTGTCCAAGGTTAAACAACATACCAGGACTTAACAGCATATTGAGCACCTGAGTTTGGTTATCCGAAATGTCTTCCATCGCTTTGCTATCAATGAGTTGGGTAATATTTTTTGGATATAACCACAGTGGTGGGGTAAAAAGCTGACGATTGATATAATCAACTGCTTTCTTTACCTGTAGCTTAGACATGTCAGTATATACTATACCTCCTTCATCAACGCTCCTTTTGGTGATCTTTCGGTTTCCGATGTTTTTAACTACATGATATAAATACCTGCCGTATTGTCTTACCACCTCTTTATGCAATTCCGAAAGGTTATCATAATGATCGCCCGGTTCATAAGACCATTGGATCAGGTTTGAAACAACCCTTTTCAGGTTTTTGATTCCGTAATCACTTGCGGCAACGGCATCGTCACCCAAATCTTCCGACTGACTTCTTGGATCTTCATCTTTACCTTCTCCGCCAAACCACAACTGTGGATGTGCTTTTAAGGTATCAGTAACCATTTTGCTTAAGATCTTTTCTTCAGCATAAGCATCTCCTTTTCTATTGAAATAACGATAACCGAAATTGATTGCCCATTTGTCATAAGCACCTATCCGCGGATAAATTCCTTTTGAAGATATGTGATCTTCTGGTTGGGCAACATAGTTAAAGCGGGCATAATCCATAATAGAAACGGTATGCCCGTTCTTTTCCACCCATTTCTTATCCCTCAGTTTTTCAACAGGAGTCTGGCTGCTTGCACCCATGTTATGCCTTAAACCTAAAGTGTGCCCAATTTCATGTGAAGATACAAATCTAATCAGGTCGCCCATTAGTTCATCATCAAACTCCATTTTCCTGGCCCTGGGATCCAATGGCCCGGCCTGAATCATATACCAATTGTGCACCAGTTTCATCACATTGTGGTACCAGCCAACGTGGCTCTCAATAATCTCACCACTTCTTGGGTCACTAATCCTTGGGCCATAGGCATTCGCTTTCTCCGAGGCAAAATACCTGAGGACAGAAAAACGCGCATCTTCCAAACTCATGGTGGTATCAGCCTCCGGCCATTCTTTTCCAACAATGGCATTTTTAAAACCAGCTTCTTCAAAAGCCTTCTGCCAATCATTAATCCCTTTAATTAAATAAGGTCTCCATTTCTTTGGTGTTGCCGGATCAATATAATATACGATCTGCTTTTTAGGCTCTACCAAAATCCCCTTTTTATATTTTTCAATGTCCTGATCCTTTGGTTCCAGTCGGTAACGCTGAATAAAAAACTTGTCCGAAGTCCGCTGTTTGTCCTCATCAAAGAGCACATACTTATTGGCAAAATAACCTACCCGCTCATCAGCAATACGTTTCTGCATGGGCAGTTTTGGCAATAATACCAAAGAAGTATTCAACCTTAAGGTAACAAAGCCTGTTTGTGCTCCGGCAGGTGCAGAGCCCGCACTGGTACTGTAGGTTTTAGTGGTTTTCACTTCAATATTTATTGGATAGGCATTTACACGTTCAATAAAAGAACGGTCATCCAGCAGCCCACTTAGCTTTTTCGAGCCCTTCTCTTCTGTAGTAAAAGAGATGGCCGAAACATCCTTTTTAAATAGATCCGTAACCTCAATAACATAATTTCCCGTTTTAGGATTAATTGTCTTGATGTCAAAAGCTGCAATGATAGGGTTTTCCTGCGATTGCATCACCGCTTTAGAAAAAGGGCCGTTGGCATCCATCACCTCCTGGCGATATACCAGTCCTTTAAGAAAAAGGTTGTTGTTGTTTCCCTTTTCAAAATAAATGGTTTGCTCATTGATCTTTTCGCCACCATAGCTATCCATGCCTTGTGCCGTGCTTACATAGCGGGTTACGGTCAATAAATAACGACCAAGCAAGCTATCAGGAACCTCAAAAAACCATTTCTGATCTACCTGTTTTACATCAAACAAGCCACGCTGACCTTTGGCATTCTCAGGAATAATCTTTTTATATTCTACAGGCTTTTTAGCGGTGCTATCGGTTTTCGGAACCGCTGGTTTTTGTGCAAATCCCGAAAGGGATATTGCACAAATTGCCAGTGTAAGTTTAAATTTCATTGGTGTGTTTTAGCGATTTAAAAAGGAAGGGTTTCATCCGTGTTTAAAGTCAAGCCACGATTAATCAGCAAAACATCTTTCGGGAAAGGAATCACATACAATCTTGAATCTGGCTTAAGCGTATAAGTTTGTTTTGGGACAGTTGTATTTACGATCGGGAATACACGAACTATTGTTTTGGCATAGTCAGGTTCAGTATTAAGCCTCTTAAGGTCAAAAAACCTGTTAAAACCAAACAACAGTTCCTTACGGCGTTCGCTGATCACAATATCCATCGTTTCTTTAACTGTTGCAGGCACTGCATAATCTACAGTCCCGGAAACAATTCTTTTTGCACGCAATTTATTAATGATGGCAATTGCATCTGCCCTGTTACCTTCTCTTGCATATGTCTCTGCAAGCATAAGATATACTTCTGTGGTTTTTAATCCTACAGTTGAATAAAAGAATCTAGTATAAGCTACACTCCAGTAAGCTGTACCTGCGCCAATATCAAGAAAACTGGCATTTACACTATTAAAAAACAGGTTATATCTGGCGTCATTGGTACCAAATAAAGTCTTCAGCTCCGGACTGATCACATAATTGTAACCAAAACTCATTTCATTGTATCCGGTCATGTATTGATAACTCAACACTTCAGGGTTGTTAGCAGCAGGAACCAGTACAGATGTAGGTCCGCCTTGTCTACTGTAAGCTACCAGATCAAAAATCTGATCGTTGTAAGTTAACGATTTCAATGCTGCATCTTTTGCCTGCGCAAATTCCTTTTTGAACAAGTGTACTTTCGCTTTTAATGCCCAGGCAAACGCAAGAGAAGGATGGTACACATCTTTAGGAGTTTGTTGCAAAAATGGGATAGCCTCATCCAAATCCTTTTGGATAAGGTCATAGGCGTCTTTTACCGTAGACTTAACTGGCTGGGCTTCCAAATCGTATTTCTCCATCAAACAAATCCCACCATCAGTAGCAGCTGTTGCAGGATTGTATGCTTTTGCATAAACATTGATCAATAGAAAATAATCAAATGCACGCAAGGCTTTAGCTTCTGCTTTAGCAAGAACTTTAATATTTTCATCTCCATGAGAATCATCAACCAGCGAAATAATAGTATTCCAGCGGTTGATATAGACGTAGCTTCTGCTGTAAAAGTTGGAACTACTAATCAGGTTCACCCTATTTTGTGTCTCATCAAAAGTGAAGTTAACCGTATTAAGATTTGTTTTGCCGATTACATCCGATTCTTTCATCCACTGGTCATCCACTAGGTATTGAAAGTTGGTGATTACATATGCACGGTTTGGGTAAGAAACCAGATTGTAATAGTCTTGAGCCGACTCAACTATCTTAGAACCAGCCGGAACCAGATCAAGGTATTTTTTGCAGGACCCACAAAATAAGATTACTGCACATGATAAAAGTTTTATATAAGTTTTCATGATAATGCGATTAAAAATTAACGTTTAAACCAATCAGAAAAGATTTTGGAGTTTGTAGGCTACGAGTTCCCGAATTAAGCGAGTAGGTTTCAGGATCAATGTCATCTCCTGCTTTACTCCAGTACCACAGGTTATTTACTTGCGCTGTAATTCTTGCAGAACTTACTTTAATAAGGTTATTGACACTTTTTGGCAAGCTGTAAGAAAGAGAAACGTTTCTTAATTTTATATAGGTTGCATCCAAGACTTGTTTATCAGAATATTGCCATAGAGATGCCAATGTACTTGCAGAAGTAGATAAGTTTTGCGGATAGTCTATTAACAATCTCGGCAAATCTGTTTCTAAGCCAGACTTCCATCGGCGAGTTAAGTCTTCATCAGTTACAGTTGTTGCCCCAATGTTAGTCACATCCTTACGTAGTTTATTGCCTCCAGAAAACACCAACATGGCACCCAGTGAAAATTCCTTATAGCTTACACGCTGATTAAACGATCCAGTATAAGTTGGTGTTAAAGTTCCGAGATTAACGAGTGCATCAGGATTGGTAATCGATTTGATTGACGTAGGCGTACCAGTTGCGTCAAAGACCACGTTAGATTCTCCTTTTTCATCAAGAAAATAAGGATAACCATTAACCATTCCTCCATACTTGTAGGCATACATAGTATTTAGTGGTGTGTTGAGGAAAAAATAGGAAGTTGGCGAAGTAATAGCAGAATATGCATCGGTTACTGTCCTTGTTACTTTAACAATTTCACTTTTATTAAATGCGATGACAAAATTTGATGTTAATGTAAGATCTTTTCTTTTTAGCCAGTCTCCACCAATAGCAATTTCTACTCCCCTATTGGTAATAGCACCATTATTTATATCAATGCTTGCAACGCCAACAGTCGGATCGAGACTACTCGGCACCAATAAATCTGTACTCTTCTTCGTATACATGTCTATACTTCCTCTAAGCCTATTGTTAAGTAAAGCATAGTCCATACCGAAATTTAGTGTTGCTGACTTTTCCCACCGCAATTTTGGATTCGGATAAGATACTATATCCGTATATTGTAAGGCAGGATATAAATTGTCATTTCTAATTCTGGACACCAAATAAGTAGAAGAGGCAAGTTCTGCATTACCGTTTATACCATAGGTGGCCCTGAACTTTAACATACTTAGCCAATCATATTTCTTCAAAAAATCCTCGCTGCTGGCATTCCAGGCTAATCCGGCCGACCACAGTGGGCGATATTGATATTTCGGATCCAAACCAAACAGATCTGCCTGATCTACCCGAATACTTCCGGTAGCTACATATTTACCCCTAAAGGTATAACTCAAATTGCTATATGCTGAAACAAACCTATGTTTTAGAGATGATTGCGAATTTGCCAAAGCACCAAGCGTCTTATTAGCACTATAGATGTAACTTACTACTCCTGTTTGGCTCATAGTATAAGCATCATAAGCAGCCGAAGTAAGGGTTTGCGGATCGTATCCGTATCTCATTTGTTCAATAGATCTCGGAGTCGTGGTTTCACGTAATTCAAAACCTGCAATTGCCGCAATAGAATGCTCATTTCCTGTATTGCCAAAAAGACGGTCAAAACTTAATTGTTGACGGAAAGTGTAATTCCAGCTTTGCTGACTTAGCTGTCTAAATCTTCCACCATCAATAATTGGGTGTGTATATTTTGCTGTCGAGGTATTATAAACAGTTAGAACATTATAAGCATAACGCATCTTATAACTATCAGCTTCGTTGTAAGTTTCTACATCTCTGCGTGAATTTTCGTATTGAATTTTTGCATCATAACTCAATCCTTTGAATAGGTCAACCTTAATATCTGCAAAGCCTCTTAATTTCAGGTTCTTTTGGGTAGTAAGTCCTTTTTCTAATTCATCCAGTATATTAAAAGTTACAGGTTTAAAATCGGGAATTGCTTTTAATTTTAAGGCTGCAACGGCATTCATCTCTCCCGATGAGGTAAATCCGTCTTTTAGGTTTATATAGTCTGCAACTACGCGGTTTCCATTGGCATCAACAATTTGAGCGTAACGTGGCTGCAAATTGTAATCTGAATACTCTAATTCCGTAGATTGATCTTGAGTATATGTTCCGTTAAATCCAAACGTTGCTGTAAGCCATTTCTTTAAGTTATAAGTAGATTTGAAATACAGATTTAAACTTTTTCCCTGATTATTCTTTACCCTTTCCTGGCTCTCATCATAATTTAAGCTCATATAGGTATTGTTCGTTTTAGTAGCAGAACTCAAAGAAAGATTGTATCTTTTTCTCAATTCATTTTGCCATACATTATCCCTATAATCACGCAAATAATCATTATTTCTCCATTGGGAAAGCGTATTATTTACTTGTGTAGCGCTTAAGGTCCCTGCCTCTTGCTGACGATAGAGCTGATAAAGTGGCGAATAATATTTGATGGTAGAGCCACCAATATCTCCATATGAATTGAACAACGCTGTAGCTGAGCCAGCTCTGCTTTTTTCATAATTGTATAAGTCAGTCTCATAGTCAATCAAGTCGCTAGTACTTGCATAGTGCATTTTGCTGAAATCCGGCTTTGCAGTAAGAAAAAAGTCAGCGTTAGCACTAATTTTTACCCCACTACCTTTTGCCTGTTTTGTTGTCAATACGATAACTCCAAAAGCAGATCTCGAACCATAAATTGAAGATGCGGCACCGTCCCTTAACACGCTAATGGACTCAATATCATAAGGATTTACTTGATCCATTGTAAATTCAGTTGGCAGTCCGTCAATTACAATCAGTGGACTACTAGTTGTTGTAGGCTGATAACTTGCAATTCCACGCAGGACTGGTCTATCAGCTGATGAACCTGTTGGATTCTTTATATATAACAATCCGGGAACCTGGCCTTCCAATGCAGAAAGCAAGTCAACGTTGATCTGCTTATTCAACTGTTCATTATTAATTTGCGTAATAGCAGAAGTAGACCGCTCACGGCTTACATTTTGAAAACCGTTAACTACCACATCATTTAAGCCATAACTTTCCATCTGTAGCTTTATGTTTAAGTTCTCGCTACCGTTTGCAGTAACTTCCTGACTTCTGTAACCCATATATCTAACGATTACGGTTTTATTCGCCCCGGTATTCCTCAACAAGAAATGTCCGGTTGCATCGGTTTGCCCTGCAATTGATGTTCCTTTAAGTAACACACTTACACCCGGCAATCCAGCGCCCAAACTGTCGGTCACCATACCATGAATAATCTCATCTTCGGTTACATTCCGGCTGCTTACTTTCTGTGTAAGGATAATGGACTTGCCAGTAATCTTGTAATTGAAGGGCTGACCGGCAAAAATCAAGGGGAGTACCTTCTGTACAGACATGCGGTCTGCATCAATGGTTACAGGATTTGCTTTCTTAAGAAATTCAGCATCAAACAGGAAATTAAATTTGCTCTGTTTAGAAACTGCATCGATCACTTTCTGCAGCGGAGCCGCTTTAAAGTGTAAAGTAACGTCTTGTGCACTGGCACTTATTGCAAAGCACAGGCACAATATGCTCAGCCCTAGCGATAGGGTTTTTTTGTATAAATTTTTCAAATTTTTTGGTTTAGTTGAATGATGATTTCGGTTATTTACTATTGATGATGATTATTGGTATCCCGCCGTGACCCTCCTTCCTGCTATTTGGAATTTTAAATTACTGGTGGCCTCCAGCATATCTAAAACTTCGGATAAGGGCACATCACGTGATATTCTTCCATAAAACCGTTTATCCGGCAGACCTGAATAATTGATATCCACGTCATACCAGCGCTCTAATTGGCGCATAAGGGTTTTAATGTCTGTATTTTCAAAAATAAATAAGCCTTCTTTCCAGGCTATTGCCGCTTCCGTATCTACGGTTTTAATGGCTACCGTCGCTGCTAAACTGGCTTGCTGACCTGGTTTTAGCAGATAAGATTTACCCGTAGCACTTTGCTGCAAAGAAATACTTCCTTGTAAAAGGGTGGTTTTTACAGGCTCCTGCTCAGGGTAACTGTTAATGTTAAAATGCGTTCCCAATACTTTTACCAGCTGTCCGGAAGATCTTACACTGAAAGGCTTATTCTGATCATGCGCAATTTGAAAGTACGCCTCTCCCATAAGCTCTACTTCTCTTTTGTTTCCTGCAAATACCGAAGGGTATTTTAAAGATGAATGTGCATTCATCCAAACCTCACTTCCATCTGGAAGAATCAGGTGGTATTGACCGCCTTTAGGTATGCTAATGGTGTTATAAGCTGGAACTATATTTTTATCTGCTGTATGTTCATAAGCAATGGTACCGTCTGCTTTCTTGATGATCTTTGCACCCGACTGACTCGCAAGCAGTCCGCTGTTTTTATCGTTCAGGTCTATTTTAGTTCCATCAGCAAGCGTAAGGAATGCCCTGTTTTTTCCCGGAGCTACGTCGTTTTGATATTTTTTAACCTTGCTGATTGCCGGCGCAACACTACGATTGGATTTATACATCATTAAACCAGCAGTCAGTACCATCAACACCGCTGCCGCAGCAGCATAGGGTTGCCAGTTCCATTTCCATACAGATTTTTTAATCCGGGAGTCCAGGTCTTTCATCAAGCGCGCTTCAACCGCAGATTTTTCAGCTGCATTTAAGGCAGCCGTAAAATCCTGGTCAAGTTCAAAGCTTGCATACCAATAATCCAGTTCCTCCTGCTCTGCGGCAGAAGCCTCCAGATTTTGGCAGGCAGTGATTAAATATTCCAGACGTTCTTTACTGATCATAGTTCAAGGTAATGCGGAAAATAACCCCGCTCTATAAACCATATCGTTTGTGAAATGAAAAACCCTTGCTGAAAAATGAAAAAAATGAAATTAGCGCAATAAGGAGAGAAAAATCAGTGCAGAAAGGAAATCCGCACGGTAATCTTTCAGCAATACTTTCAAGGTTTTACGAGCTACACTGATATGTCCCTCAACTGTCTTTTCCGAAATCTGTAATTGCTCGGCAATCATTTTAATGCTCAATTGCTCTTTATACCGCAGCAAAAACACTTCCTTACATTTAGGCGCAAGCTGATCGGCCATATTTAGCATCAGCGTAGAAAGCTCCTTATGTTCCAGCATGGTATGCACATCATCTGATACCACCTCCGGCCTGTTTAACCATTCCTCCCGGTAATTGTTGCGCACCAATTGTGCCCTAACCTCATCCAGCACTTTATATTTGAGCACCGTATGCAGGTAGGCGGCAATGGATGTAGTGATGACCAGGGTTTTTCTTTTCAGGTACAAATTTAAAAAAGCCTCTTGTACCAGTTCTTCCGCAACATCAGCAGATTTTAATCTTTTATAGGCAACATTGAGCATTTTTTCCCAATGCCTCCTGTACAACTCATTGAACGCAAAATGCTTATCCTGACGAATTAAATCCATCAGCATATCATCTCTATAATTTGCTAATTCATGAGCATCCATAAATTTAAAAAAACAATTATAGGCATTTAGGTTAATATATCCACTTCTTTAACCATTCGTTAAAAGCCTCACGGTACTGCTCGCCTACGGTAACACTCAGGGTTCCAATATTCAGGGAGTTTTTAGCAACGCTACTGATCTTATCCAGCGCTACAATGTAAGACCGGTGCACACGCAAAAAGTTTTTTACCGGAAGCCGCTCTTCCATGGCCTTTAAAGTAGTTAAAGTTAATACGGGCTTTGATTGTCCCTCCAGGTAAACCTTCACATAGTCTTTAAGTCCTTCTATATACAGAATGTCTTTTACCGCTACCTTAAGCAATTGGTATTCTACTTTTAGAAAAATGAATTCCTCATCATGGCTTTCCAGTATAGTCGCTGCCGGATTGTTAACACTACTTAGCAATTCTGCGTAGGCCCTGCCTTTATGAGCGGCTTTCAAAAACTCTTCGTAATCAAAAGGCTTAAGCAGGTAGTCCAAAGCATCCACCTTATAGCCCTCCAAGGCATAATTGTTAAAAGCAGTGGTAAAAATTACCCTTGGTGCATTGCCGCTTGTGGGTTTCTCCAGCAAACGTGCCATCTGCATCCCGGTAAGGTCTGGCATCTGGATGTCCAGAAAAATCAGATCAACTGACTGTTCATGTAAAAACAATAAAGCCGTAATGCCACTGGAAAAACGACCAACAAGTTTCAGGAAGGGAGTTTGTTCTATAAAGCTGCACACCAGGCCTAATGCCAGGGGCTCATCATCTACCGCTATGCAATTGAGTACCATCGGTTACAAGTTTTAAGTGAACAATAAATTCATTGCTATCTTCCAGTTTTTGTGCCAGAAAAGTATGTCTGCCAGGATATAAGAGTTCCAGGCGACGTTTGGTATTGCTGAGGCCTATGCCCCCATATTCATCGGCAGTAAGTGCATTTTCATTAAAGATGGTATTGCTAACTTTAAAATCCAGCTCATTGCCGGCAACAGTAAGTTGTATCAAAATTTGCGAAGGCTGCGTTGTGCTTACACCATGCTTAAAAGCATTTTCTACACAAGGTAGAAAAAGCATTGGCGCAATAGAAAGTTCCTCAACAATTTCCGGCGCTTCAAAACGCACTTGCATGGTATCGTTCAACCTCAGTTTCATGAGTTCTATGTAATCATTGATAAAGGAAATCTCTTTAGCCAGTGGCGCATTGCCGGATTGCGTTTCGTACAACAGGTAGCGCATCATTCTGGACAGCTTATGCAAAGCCCTTCTGGAATTTTCTACATCTACATGGGTAAGGGCATAAATGTTATTCAGTGTGTTAAAAAAGAAATGCGGGTTAATCTGCGCTTTTAGAAAAGACAATTCAGAGCCTATGCGCTCTTTTTCTTCCGCTTCACGCGCCTGCTTGTCCAGCTGCCGCTTCTGGATCAGGCTAAAACTGGTACTAATCCCCGCAATCAGCAAAACCATCATCACCAGGAAAAGATCAATCGCATCCCGTTTTTTAGGAGGCCCGGCAACGCCCATCTTGTTAAATGCCTGCTGCATTAAATTGGGAAGGTCAAGCACATTGTCCAACACCCTTGCCAGCGGACCAGCCAACAGCGCTACGGCCAGGATAACCATTGCAAACCACATGTTCTTGTTCTTGAGCAGCAATTGAGGCACCAAAACATAACTATTGAGGTAAAAGATGGCAATCAGTAATAGCAAAATGCCAGATTGTTTTATCCAAAATTGCAGGGGCAGTTCAATACCCCAGGTTAGGGGATGGTAAAAAAGAAGCGAAAAGGCAAACAGTACCCATACCAAAACATGGAGTAGAATACTAATGTATGCACGGTTTTTTATCTGGGTCATCTCTTTTTTTACTTAATGGTTTAATGTGGTACAAGGTACTCAACCCAATGGCAAAGGTGCAAATGTTTCCGTCGGTTTAAACCCGCGCTTCATCGGTGTGTTTCTGCCCCCGGTCTATCCGGTTTTTTAAAACCCCTAAAGAAGCGTTGATTTGAGCTATTACAACAGATTTGAACGCAGCATTATGTCACCATTCACCTTAAAATACCTGCTCCTTAGTTTCCTTTGCTTTTCATTTTTATATGGAACGGCACAGGACACGACCAGCAAAGCTCTGCCCCCGGTTTGGGACCTGGCCGCTTGCCTTGAGTATGCAAAGGCACACAACATTACCCTTAAAAACCTAAGGCTGGACACCAAAAATGCCGAGCAGGACCAGCTCCTGGCCAAAGCCGCGGTACTGCCAGACCTATACGGATCAGGTTCTTTATCTTATAACCACTACAATCAAAGCCTAAACGGCAGTACTTATGCCATCAATTCTTCTGGTTCCCTGGGTCTAAGTTCAGCCTGGACCTTATACCAGGGCGGTTACTTAAAAACAGACATCAAACAGAAAAGCCTCTCTGTACAAGCTGCAAACTATAGCGTACTGGAAAGCGAAAACGACATTACCCTGCAAATTACGCAGGCCTACCTCAACATTCTGGTAGATAAGGAAAGCATCATTTACAATCAGGACCTGGTAAAAACTTCTAAAGCACAGCTTTCACAAGCACAACGAAGGTTTGCTGCCGGCGCTGTGGCCAAAAAAGAAGTGGTACAGTTTGAAGCCCAACTGGCAGCAGATGTGTACAACCTTACCTCGGCAGAAAATGCCGAACGCCAGGATAAAATTACCTTAAAGCAATTGCTGCAATTGCCACAACTCAACAACTTTGATGTGCTAAAGCCAGATACAGTACTTACCGGTGGGGCCATCCCTATGCTTGCTACCGTACAGGACTACGCTTTGCAAAACCGCCCGGAGGTTAAAAACGCAGAGCTGGCGGTGCAAATTGCAGACCTTAACTTAACCAAAGCCAAATCCGGTTACCTGCCAAGCCTTACATTGGGCGCTGGCCTGGGCACCAGTTATGCCAGGGACCCTACCTACAATGCCTTTAGGCAGTTCGATAATAATTTTTATCAGCAGGCGGGCATTACGCTTTCCATCCCCATTTTTACCAAAAGACAAAACAAAACCAATGTGGCTAAAGCAAGAATTGCGATAGACCAAAATAAAAACACTTTGGAAAATACCAAAACCACCCTGGCGCTAACTACTGAACAGGCTTATATTACGGTTCAAAACGCGCAAAACCAATACACCTCTGCCTCAGAGCAATTGAAATACAACCAGGAACTGTACCGGATCTCTAACGAGGAACTCAGAATTGGATCTGCCAACATCTACGACTTTTACCAACAGCGCAACTTATATGTACAGGCCATGCAAAGCTATATCCAGGCAAAATACAATGCTGTACTGGCCGCAAAAATCTATTCATTTTATCTCGGAACACCCATTAATCTCTAAGTCATGAAGCCTAAAAAAATAATTACCATCCTCCTTTCCGTAGCTGTTCTGGCAGGACTCATCTGGTATTTTTTCCTCAGAAACACAGCCGCGCCCATCAACATCAGCACGGTTAAACCCACACATGGGGCCATTTCTACCAGTGTTACGGCAACCGGAAAAGTACAACCGGTAGACACCGTAACGGTGGGCACGCAAGTATCTGGTACCGTATCTGCCATGTATGCCGATTTCAACTCTACGGTTAAAAAAGGACAGTTGCTGGCAGAGCTGGATAAAACCTTGCTCCAGGCAACGGTAGATCAGTTTAAAGCAAGTCTTGCGCAGGTGCAAAGTACCGAGATTTACCAGTCGGCAAATTACAAACGTCAACAGCAATTGTATGCTACGGGCGCCATCAGCAAAGCCGATTACGATTTATCGCTCAATACCTATCAGGTGGCTAAAGCCAATGTAAACAGCATTAAGGCACAGCTTCGCTCGGCAGAACGGAACATGTCTTTTACGCAAATCTACTCGCCCATTGACGGCGTAGTGCTTAGCAGAAGTGTAAGCGTGGGGCAAACCGTAGCTGCAAGTTACAGTACGCCTACCATTTTTACCATTGCCAAAGACATCACCAAAATGCAGGTTGAAGCTAAGGTAGATGAGGCAGATATTGGCAATGTGGTTAAAGGACAGCGGGCTACTTTTACCGTAGATGCATTTATTGAAGATACTTTTAACGGTACCGTAAAGGAGATCAGGCTTAACCCCGCCATATCATCCAACGTGGTTACCTATACCACCCTGATCGATGCGCCTAATGATGATAAAAAATTGAAACCGGGAATGACGGCCAGCATTATCATTTATACCAAAGAAGTTAAGGATGCCTTGTTAATTCCTGTGCAAGCTTTGAAATTTAAACCCGATGCTACACTGGCGAAGAAATATACCCTGCAGCCTTTAAAAAATGCAGATGCAAAAGCGAATCTGGTATGGCTGCTCCAGGGCGATAAACTGATCCAGCAAAAAATAAATGTAGGCCTTAACGACAATACCCAGGCCGAGGTGCTGTCTGGCTTAACAGCAAATGACCAGGTAATTACCGGAATGGAAACCCTGGCCGAAGGATCGACAGCCGCTGCTTCGAGCCCTTTTATGCCACAAAGACCAGGGAGGAAAAAATAATGGGAAAGATCTTGGAAATCCGTGAGGTAAAGCGGGAGTTTACCATGGGTACAGAAACTGTAAGGGCTTTAAAGGGTGTTTCTTTCGATGTAAATGCGGGAGAGTTCGTCACCATTATGGGCAGTAGCGGCTCTGGAAAAACAACTTTATTGAACATGCTGGGCTGCCTGGACAAGCCTACTGAAGGCGTTTATATGCTAGACAATGTGAATGTAAAGGAATTGTCCAGAGATGAACTGGCCAAACTGCGCAATACCAAAATAGGTTTTGTGTTTCAGGCCTATAATTTGTTACCCAGAACCTCTGCATTGGAAAACGTGGAACTTCCACTCCTGTATAATCCTTTAATAGGTACCGCAGAACGAAGAGAACGTGCCATAGCGGCTTTACAGGCTGTTAAACTGGATGGACGTTTTGACCATACCCCAAACCAGCTTTCTGGTGGACAGCAGCAACGGGTAGCTATTGCCAGGGCATTGGTAAATGAGCCCGTGATGATTTTGGCCGATGAGGCTACAGGTAACCTCGATACCAGGACCTCTTATGAAATTATGGCTTTGATGCAGGAGCTGAATGAAAAAGGCAAAACCATTGTCTTTGTAACGCACGAGCCGGACATTGCTGGTTTTAGCTCCCGCACCGTGATGCTTAGGGATGGCAAGGTCCAGAAAGATACTGAAAATACCAACCGGCGTTCGGCAAAAGAGGCCCTTGCGGCTTTACCTGCCAGCGACGATTATTAATACTTATAGACATGAAGATTTTAAATTTAATAAGGCTGGCCATCCGCGCTTTGCAACGTAATAAGCTGCGTGCCCTGCTCACCATGCTCGGGATCATCATCGGCGTGGCTTCTGTAATTACCATGATGTCTATTGGCGAAGGCTCCAAACAGAGCATCAACGCTTCTTTATCCAGCATGGGCTCCAACATGATTACCATTATGCCCCAAAGTAACGAACCCGGAGGTGCAAGGATGATGGGCAGTAACCTCAAATCACTCACTTATGCTGATGTGGAGACGCTGGAAAAGGATGCACCAAATATTGCACTGATTTCTCCACTGGCTTCTTCCAGCGGACAGGTCATTAGCGGGGCCAACAACTGGCCTACAACAATACAGGGCGTAAGTCCGGAGTATCTTGACATCAGAAAGCTTACGGTAAAAGACGGCATTGTGTTTTCTGCCCAGGATGTTAAATCTTCGGCCAAAGTATGTTTGTTGGGTAAAACCGTAGTCGATAATCTATTTCCAAACGGAGAAAGTCCGCTGGGAAAAATCATCCGCTTTGGCAAAATTCCAATGCAGGTGATTGGCGTGCTGAGCCCAAAGGGGACCAGCAATTTTGGTCAGGACCAGGACGATATAATTCTTGCGCCATATACCACAGTGCAAAAGCGCGTACTTTCTTCTATCTATTTTAGCCAGATCTACGCTTCGGCAATCACCGAGGCTGCATCTGATGCAGCTGTAGACGAAGCCACCACAGTACTAAGGGTATCTCACCGCTTAAGGGCAACAGAACAGGATGATTTTCAAATCCGCACCCAGGCAGAGTTAATGACCATGCTCAATTCTACCAGCAGCATGATGACAGCACTTTTAACTGCCGTGGCCAGCATCTCTTTGGTTATTGGTGGAATCGGCATCATGAATATTATGTATGTTTCGGTAACGGAGCGCACCAGGGAAATTGGATTAAGGATGTCTATTGGGGCCCGGGGCATCGACATCTTATTGCAGTTTTTAATCGAGGCCATCATGATCAGTATTACCGGCGGGGTTATTGGTGTAGTACTTGGAATTACCGCAGCTTTTGCCATCCCAATGGCCTTAAACTGGCCAACAGTAATCTCCGAATCTTCTATTGTAATCTCCTTTTTGGTTTGCGCCATAACCGGAATATTCTTTGGGTATTACCCGGCGGTAAAAGCGTCAAATCTGGATCCTATAGAGGCATTGAGGTATGAGTAGGAATTAAACAGGGGCAAGGCAATGAGTCAATCATAGCTAAACTAATAGGCTTTGGGTAGCCTAAACCAAAACGAACTGCCATGACCAACCTTACTCTCCACCCCAATCTGGCCGCCGTGTTTGTAGATGATTTGCGAGCAGATGTACAGGCCCAGACCAAGTCCGGAATACTGTGTACCATCACTGTCTACACGATAGTACCTGTCAAAAATATAGGGCAATTTTGCTTCCGGAATTCCTACTCCCTGATCGCTAACTGAGAGTTTGGTCTCGTCGACAGTTTGTTCAATGGTAACTATAATTTCTTTGGATTCCGGGGCATATTTAGTGGCGTTGCTTACAAAGTTCACAATTACCTGCTCAATTTTATGCTCATCGGCATATACCATTACATCACCATCAGCCTGGATATTTAGGCTAAATGTACCATTTGCCAGGATATCATGACAACAATCCGCTACCAGCTCCTGCAAATTGAACACAGTTTTCTTGAGGTGCAACTGCCCTTCGGTCATTTTGGTGGCGTTCAATAAATCTTCAATGAGCGTACTCATTTTATTCATGCTCTTATTGGCCTGCGAAATTAATTTCGGCATCATGCCTACGGTATCAGATCGATCTACCAGACGATCCATCAATTGCAGGGAGGCTTTTAACGAAGTTACTGGTGTCCTGAGCTCATGGCTTGCTACACTGATAAAATCATCCTTTTGCTGAATGGCTTTCCGACGATTGGTAACGTCCATAAACGTTCCAATACCGGCAATAATATTACCTTCTGCATCCCTAAGTGGTGCGGCATTCAGAGAAATGTAAAACCGTTCACCTGCATCAGGCTGCACCGCAACCTCATAATCATGAATCGGAATTCCAGACTGCATGGCGGCTAAAATGGGATAATTAACCAACGGCAGGTCTTCTCCGTTGAGCCATAAAAATTTCCAGGCGGGATTAAAATAAATTTGCTGGTTATCATGAATAATGCTCAGTATTTTCCTCGCCATCGGATTAGCATAAGTAAGGTTTCCTGTCAGATCCTTAATTACCACGCCTTCCTCCATAGTTTCCAGGATCTTTGTTAAGCGTTCCTGATTGGTTCGCAGGTTCTGCTCTACCCTTTCCTTCTCGGCCAAAGAAACCGTTAATGCCAGCGTTCTTTCAGAAACTGTATGCTCCAGTGTTTCGTTCAGATGGCTCATCACTAACTGTGCTTCTTCCAACTGTTCGTTCTTTTGCTTTAAAACACGTTCATTTTCCTTTTGAAGCGTCAAATCAGAAATGATGATACTTAAAGCAAGCCCTTCATTCAATTCAAGCATTTTCAAAGAAAGCAAAACGGGTATTGTATTGTCTGTAGCCCCAATAATTTCAAGCTCAACCTTTGTTTGCTGGCTCCAGGCATTAAACAAGATGTCACTCCACCGTAATGCGTCTGCAGCTTGTATAAAACGATCAATGGAATGGCCAACTACTTTTTCTAGCGGAAGACCAACGATAGTAGCGAAACTGGAATTGGCGTATAAAATTATGCCTTCTTTGTTGAGGGTTATTGCTCCTTCAGACATTTGCTCGATAAAAATCCGAAAAGAATGGTCTGCTGTTTTAAGTGTAAAAATAGCATGGCCATCATCACCTTTCAAGATCAGCGCATCAATTTCCCCTAACCGGATGGCCTCCAGGGTATCATTTGCCTCCTCAAGTTTATATTCAGCCTCTTCTAATAACTTTAACAGCTCTTCTCTGGTCTTTTCCATTTTTAACATCCCTGATTATTGCGTCAGTCCAAGACTCTTTAAAACTTTAGCCGTATTAGACATATCGCCAATTAACCTTCTGCCCGAGGCCGGAGATTTTACAATGAGCATTGGAACTGCAGTTACATCCTCGCTTAAAGCAATCAAAGGCTGCTGGTGCACATCAATAACTTCAAGCTCGTACCTTCCTTCCAAATGCGTTGTCAATATCGTTTTGATATTGCTGATGGCACGTATAGAATGTGTAGAAGTCCCTACCACAAACAAGCGAAGCTGATAATGACCATCGCCTGCAACATCACCACCATTAAAATCCATTCCACCCTCGTTTGTCATAAAAGTTGTTATTGTGCACTTTTAGGACGAATATTCAATCCTACCAGAACCTTTTCTTCATTAGATAAATCTCCAATTATTTTACGTACTGGTTCCGGTACTTTTTTAACGAGTGTAGGTACAGCAAATATTTGATCGCCCTCAGCAAGCTGCGGGTTCTCTAAAAGATCGATCACCTCAATAACATACTGATCCACTAAATGTTCTTCACAATATTTTTTTAAATTATTTAAGGCCGTTATAGATTTAGTTGTTTTACCTGCCACGTAAAGCCGCAGCTCATATATGTCCTGTTTCATACTATTTATTTGCTCCCCTTATCTTCCGGGCCCGCTGGTCTGCTCCGTAAATTTGTCATCTCCTCACGGATCCTTAACACCACTTCATTTTTGATCTTTTCTTCGGTGTATATTTTGTTCAATTCCTCTTCTGTAGATTCAAATTCAGCCTTCAAACTGTCTATCTTACTTTCGAGCACCTTACGCTTACGTTCCAGTTCCCTGTCTTTTCTATTCAGTGCATTGGTGTGCAATACCTGTCCTGTTTGCTCTTCCAGGCGATGTGCTTCACGGGCAGATCCCGTTAATATGCCGTCTGGTCCTATGTAAACATCCAGTAAATTGATGCCATTTTCTGAAATTACAAACTCACGTACCTGGCTGGAATGTTTCATACCACGGGATTTCATCACATATAAACCTTTGTTCCGTTCCCCGTTCATTTCGATGTCTTTGATCAGGATCCAGGCATCAACCAGTGAAGATACCCCTTCATCAGTTTGCTCATTCACAATGTTATTTAGGGTTAATGCCGTAAACATCACCGTAATTTGCTCTTCCTGTAAAAAGTCAATTAAACGTACCAGCATGGCTTTTACCTCGCTCACGGAACCAATGGTAATTAAATTGGTAATAGGGTCTAGTACCACTACCTGTGGTTTAAATTTCTTAATGGCTTTATGAATGGCTACCAGGTGCATTTCCAAACCATACAAAGTTGGCCTTGAAGCATAAAACTTCAGTAATCCTGCATCAATATGGTTTTGCATGTCCATACCAATAGAGCGCATGTTTCTGATAATTTGCTGAGGTGACTCTTCAAAAGCAAAAAACAAACATCTTTCGCCATCCAGGCAAGCCTGATTCACAAAACTGGCGGCAACACTGGTTTTTCCTGTACCAGCGGTGCCCGATACCAGCACACTGCTGCCGCGGTAAAATCCACCTTCACTAAACATCCCATTTAAAGCAGGGATACCCGTAGGGATACTCTCTGAAGACACTGGTTTATCCAGTTGCAAAGAAGTTACCGGCAATACAGAAATGCCTTCCTCATCAATCAAAAATGGATATTCATTGGTACCGTGTAAGGTACCTCGATATTTAATGATCCTCAGGCGTCTGGTAGAAATCTGGTTGATGATGCGGTGGTCTAATAAGATCACACAATCTGATACATATTCTTCCAGGCCCTGACGGGTTAAGGTGTTCTCTCCCTGCTCACCTGTGATAATTGCCGTCACGCCTTTTTCTTTTAACCAGCCAAAAAGCCTGCGCAGTTCCGCACGCAAAATGCCCTCATCTGTTAAACCGGCAAAAAGGTTTTCAATGGTATCCAGTACCACCCGCTTGGCACCAATGGTATCAATAGCGTAGCCCAATCTAATGAAAAGTCCTTCCAGGTCATATTCACCTGTTTCTTCAATTTCGCTCCTGTCTATGTGAACGTAGTCTATTCTTATTTTTTTTTCTTCCTGAAGTTTGTTCAGGTCAAATCCCAGAGAGGCCACATTCATGGCCAGCTCGGATGGTTTCTCTTCAAAAGCCATAAAAACACCTGGCTCGTTGTATTCCTGGGCACCCCTGATTAAAAACTCGAGAGAAAACAGGGTTTTACCACAGCCGGTGCTGCCGCATATCAGTGTGGGCCGGCCGGTAGGCAAACCACCAAGAGTGATCTGATCAAGGCCCGAAATTCCGGTAGGTGTTTTTGGTAATGTTGTCAAATGATTGCTGGAATCATGGGGTGTCGTTGGTGTTGCTGACATAGGATATTAGGTAATGTAAATTAAAGATATAAAATTTAATTTAAACTGCTAATAATATTAAAGGGCTACCCATCCAGGTAGCCCCTAACCAAATATGTTGCCTCAAGTATGAAAAGAGGCAACAAGCTCTTTATAATCTATTTATCTCGAATTCTTTTTACGCTTTACACCGTATTGGTTTATTTCAGGATTCCAGTCCGCTAAAACTTTCTGCATGGTATAGTCTTTGGCTTCCTCGGCAGTCAAGGCCCTAAGTCCTGCCCAACTTGCTCTATGACTCATATCTGCTCCCTTACCACTGTTGTTGTACTCATAAAGATGAAGTTGATCACTGGTAGCGGCATACGTCATGTTCCAGGTGGTAGGCCAGCCCTCAGGATGCATCTCCTCACACAGCTCCGAGTTGAGGATGGTTACTTTGGGATAATTGTGCCATGGCCTGCCAATGGCAATTTTACGTCCATCGTCACCTTTCCTCGGACTGTTTGCGGCATAGGTGAATTTACATTGGTTAAATACGTAACCGTAAAACTGGCGCTCCGGGGTAGATGGCGCTGTTACCCAGCCCCCTCCATAACTGCGTACCTCGCAGGACTGAAAAAAACCAATTCCCCCACCATAAATATAGTCGGTGCGACCCAAAATTAAACAGTCTACAAAGTAATTGCGCATGCCATCTTTACCCAGCAATATGGTATCCTGGTAGCCTAAAATGTCGCAATTGTTAAAGGTAATCTTGTCATTGCGAAGCGTGAGTGCAAGGGCTTGTCCCACAGGGCCAGCTGTATTAGCTACCGTTAGGTTCTCTGCGATAAAGTTTTCTGCCAGCGCAGTTAAAGTTGCAGAGGTACGCACCAGCTCTTTATTATCTTTCCATAATGCCCAGGATTCTGCCGGGCATTTATTCTGCGATTCTGGACTACCACAATCGTATATATGATAACTAATTACTGTTTTTTCACGTGATTCGCCCCTTATGGTAAGGTTAATTTTGCTTGCTGGCACAATTAATTTTTCTGTGCTGTAAGCGCCGTTTTTAATCAGGATCACCGTACGTTTAGCACTATTGTCTGGTACTGCATTGATGGCTTGCTGAATAGATTTGAACTGTCCGCTTCCATCCAAAGCCACAATAATATCTGCCTTAGGAATTTCGGCAGCGAGCAAATTTGTGCCTGTAAAAAAGGCACAAGCAATAAAAAGATATGTTTTTAATCGTCTCATCTTTAAATGGTTTATTTTATATTTAATACTTTACTTACTACATTTCCACTGGTTTGGTTCGGTTCATCTGGCTGGCTCCCGCCAATGCTAAATTCCACACTACCTGTTAGCGCGGTACTTTTTCCCTCCGGACTGATATAGGATAGCTCTTCAGGGCTAAGCTTAAACTCAACAGTAGTGCTTTCCGCAGGCTTTAGACTTATTCTTTTAAATCCTTTCAGGGTTTTTAAAGCAGTTTTAATCGATGTATTTTTATTGAGCAGGTAAAGCTGAACAACTTCATCCCCACTCAGCTTTCCCGTGTTGGTAACCCGTACCGAGAGGTTTATACCTTTACCCGTCGCCACAGCTGCAGGCATCATTAGCTGATCATATTTAAAAGTAGTATAACTTAAGCCATAGCCAAAACCATACAATGGCTTACCTTTAAAATAACGGTAGGTCCTGTTGTCCATTCCATAGTCTTTAAAATCGGCAAGGTCATTATCGCCTTTATAGAAGGTTACCGGTAGCCGCCCCGAAGGATTGTAATCACCAAAAAGGATGTCTGCAATGGCTGTTCCGGCCGATTGACCTCCATACCAGGCATTCAATATAGCTGGCAAATTTGCACTTTCCCATGGCGTGGCGATGGCACTCCCGGTCATCATCACAAAAACAACCGGTTTGCCCGTAGCCTTAAGGACTTTCATCAGTTCAGTTTGCACAGAAGGCAGCAGAATTGAAGTCCTATCGCCACCTAGAAATCCCGGATCTTCTACCCGCATAGATTCACCTTCCAATTGCGGAGAAATCCCTCCCGCAAATATGAAGGCATCTGCATCCTTGTATTTTGCGGTTAGTGCAGAAAAATCTGTCTTTATGAACTTTCCGATGTTAAATTTTACGTAGGCTGTAGCATCCCCCTGCCAGCTTTCCAGCACAAAATTGTAAGTCTCACCTTTTTTAGCTGTTAGCTTATACTTCTTCACATCGTTCTTTTTAGATGCCCAGTTGTCGAGCACCAATTTTCCATTGATATACAGGCGACAGCCATTGTCAGCCTCCAGTTCCAGGGAAAGCGTTTGGTTCTCATTTGATTTGAAGGTGCTGGTGTAACGTGCAGAAAAGTCATTGGCCGTCACATTTCCGGCCACCGCTTCCCCTTCCTGCCAACTGTGGTTAAAACTCTTTTCAATTTGGGTTACAGCGGGCTGCCCTTCCAGCGCCGTATTTTTATAGTACTCGGCTTTAATCCCGGCCTTACCCTCGTAACTAAAATCGCCCTTAGCTGCCGTATAGTCCAAAAGTTGGTCGCTGGTATAGGTAACAGCCTTTTCATAAACTACTGCTGTATTGGCACCCAGCTTATCTTTTATGCCCTGAAGCACAGTGCTGAGTTTTGAGGGGTTGCCGTTATAATTTCCAAGTATCGCAATAGGGTTGTCGGCATTTGGACCAAGCACCACAATTTTCTTGATATTTTTAGACAAGGGAAGCAAATGGTCATTTTTTAGAAGTACCATAGATTGTCTCGCCATTTTTAAGGCCTGTGCCTGATGCGCTTCACTTTCAAGCACATTTGATGAGACCTGTGCAAAAGAAACCATATGCACAGGATCAAAAAGCCCTAACCTGAACCTGATCATGAACAAACGTTTTACAGAAATGTCAATCTGTGCTTCCGGAATCTTTTTGTCCTTTACCCCCTGTACCAGTGTTAAATATGCCCCGTGACCGCACTCTACATCCGTGCCATGAAACACCGCATCAACGGATGCACTTTGGGCATCAGGATGGGTTTTATGTTTCATAAAAAAATCTTCAATACCTGCACAATCCGAAGTTACATAACCTTTAAACTGCCACTGCTCTCTTAAAATGGTATTCATAAGCACATCACTTGCGCAACATGGCTGCGTCCTGAAAGCGTTGTAGGCGCACATCACTCCGGCAACTTTAGAATCTACCACCAGCTTTTTAAAGGCGGGCAAATAGGTATCCCAAAGATCGTAGGCAGAAACGTCAATATCAAAATTATGCCGCAATGGTTCCGGACCACTGTGCACGGCATAATGCTTGGCACAGGCAGCAGCCTTTAAGTACTTAGGATCATCTCCTTGCAGTCCCCTTACAAATGCATCGCCCAGGCTTGCAGTTAAAAAGGGGTCTTCACCATAAGTTTCCTGGCCGCGTCCCCAGCGCGGGTCACGAAAGATGTTGACATTGGGTGTCCAGTATGTAAGTCCTACGTATTTTCTTCCCGCCCTTCCGGAAGCCACAGCGAGGTTGTAAATTGCCCTACCCTCCATGGCAGAGTAATCAGCCATAGTAAACAGCGCAGCTGGATCAAAAGTAGCCGCCATGGCTATGGCCTGTGGAAATACCGTAGCCTTATAAGGTGTTCTGGCCACACCATGCAAGGTTTCGTTCCACCAGTCGTATGCCGGAATGTCCAACCGGGGAATAGCCGGCGCAGAGTTTAACATCTGCGCCACCTTTTCTTCGAGTGTTAAGCGGCCAACCAAATCGTCAACCCTTTGTTCAAAACTCAGGTTCGTATCCTGGTAAGGATATTTTAGTAAAGCCTGAGCCCTTGATTGCCCCTGGAATAACAGTGCGCAAACAGCCAATGTAAAGCATAATCTGAATTTCGTTCGTAGCATATCGTCTTCTTATTTTCTTTTTGGTATTAATAAGCCCAGCGCGGGTCGCCAATGGTATTTGCACTCTGGCTCGCCCTCATCAAAGGCTCCGCAGCCGGAATATTTTTTAAACTAAAATCTGTTGTCGCTGCTGTCCAACCCAAATCAATCTCCGTATTTGAAAACTGGTAGAGTCCGGTCAGCACCATTTTAAAACCTCCCTCATTAATTTTAGCGGTATTTAAGTTAAAGTAATTGTTGTTGGTAAAGTTTCCTATTGCATTTTGATTTTTTATCTGATGCGGCGTACCACTTACCGCCAATCCACCAACACCTAATGGCGTATTAGAAACTATACTATTTCTAAAATTGAACACTACATTGGTTGCGCTACCTGCGTCAATAAGCACATACCTTCCCTGAGAACCAAAATTATTGATGGTGCAATAATCAAAATTAATTGCCGGAACCGGAGTAGGCGCTAAGGCAGTGCTCACATTTACCAGGCCGGCACCAAAATTATAAAGGGTAGACCTGGTTATACTAAAAGTTTTGAACAGTAGCTTTTCAATAGAAAATGTATATGCATTGTTACTTCCTGTTTTATTGATATCGTAAACAATACAATTGTTCATACTAAAGGAAGGCAACTGGTGTACGTTTGCCGCGGAGCCATAATTACCCCTAAAAACATTGGTGGTAAAATCGTGAATGATACAGTTCTCCAGGCTTACCGCCCTAAATACCGTCGCCGCACCGTCGGTTCCCGCAGGTCCTTTTAGCTGGATAAATGTACCGCCGTAACTGGTACCATTGTAATTTGCATCGATTTCCAATCCCGATATGGAAATCCCTGCGCCATCTCCCCTTAAGTTCAATTCTCTAAACTTAAGCTTGGTATTTAAAGGATTATTGGATACAGAACGCAGTGTAATGTATTTGTTGGCCAGGTCTACTACAGAAGTTACCGAATAGGTACCCGGATTAAAACCTATCAGATCGCCATTTGCCGCAGTAGCCAGCGCCGTTGCCACATTATCTCCCGGAGACAGGATACGGGTAAAAATCAGCGACCTTCCGGTTGTAATATTCGCCAGCCCCTTGCTTTTCGTTTTCGCCACAATCTGCACGGTATAACGTGTGCCTGCTGTAAGTCCGGTAATGGTTTTATGCCCAGATGCTGCTTCGGCAGGAGTTAGGTCAAATGAAGTAACCACATTGTCCTCAGTTGTAGCTACCACTTTATCCAGATCAGCTGTGTTCGGTCCCACAAACCAATTCAGGCTTACACTGGTTTCCGTAATATCGCTACTGCGGATAATCCGTAGATACTGCTGTCCAATCAACCTGAAATTTGAACCTAAATACAACCACCTTGAGGGTTGGATATCTCCTACAGCATCTACCCTAAGCCTGCCAAAATAGAGTTTGTTAATGTTTACTTCAGGCTCCAGCAACCTGATGCCCAATGTATCCACAATTCTGGTGATATCTACCGTAGAAAAATTAGAATCCGCAGAAAGCTCTAACCTATATTTAAGCCGGATACCAGGAGACTGCGCCCCGGGACTCCATGAAAAAATTGCGGTATCCTGAGCGGTTCTTACTCTAAAGCTTGTTGGAATAAAAGACCTGTTAGCAGAAGGGTCTTCCACTAAACCCTCAAAGGTTTTGGTGCAGGCAGCTGTAATCAATAGCGTTAAGAGTACAACCAGCTGACTTAATTTAATCAATTTATTAATTTTCATCTTGTTATCATTTAATGATGAATAAATCCTGTTGTTTAATCCTGGTAACCAAAGTTCTGCACAATTGAACCCCTGCTTTCTAAAACCACACGTCCCGGATAAGGCAAAAGCTCCCTGCTGTTCGCCTTGAAAAATGTACCCCAGGCCTGTTGCGTATTGGTAAACAGGCCTGAGCCTAACACACCATTGGTATAAATGCCAACTTCACGTCTCCAGCCGGTGCGCACAAAAGTACCCCCCGGGTTTACCGTGTTCATAGAATACAGCACTACATCAATCGGCCCGCCATAAAGCTGCAAGCTTGCGGTCTCTTCGGGATACGTTTTATTAAGAAAGACAGTTGGTCTGTTGTAAATGTATTCCGAATAATTAGCATAAGGATTATTGGCAACAGGCGCTCCCCATGACAATAGCTTTAACTTCGCATCCACCTCTTTAATGGTTTGGTCCAAACGGTTCCAGCGGATCAGGTCGTAACGTCTGATGCCCTCGCCACCAAATTCCAGTAACCTTTCTTTCACAATGGCCTCAAAGAAATTTGCAGGTATTGCTGGAATCGGGTTTACACCATAAGCCCTTCGCTGCACGCGCTGTAAGGCTTCAAGAGGTGTAATAAAACCATCTGTACTGCCCAATTCATTTGCTGCTTCTGCATACATCAACAACACATCGGCATAACGGATTACCGGCCAGTTTACCCCGAATTGCAAACTTGGCGAGTTTGCATCAAATTGGGTCCAGGATTTCCTGAACTTGCCACACATGAGCTCATTCAGCCGCAGTTGTACTTTAGTATTGCTTATGGTGCTTACGCTAAAGCTTGGAAGCGTAACATCTCTCCTGCCGTCAGTTTTCTCAAACTCGTAAAAATAGGTAGGCACTGCCCTTGCACCCCCACCGCCATTACCCCAGGTGGTATTTGCAAAACCCAAACCGTAGGTACGCGCCAAATCACTATCATTTATCGTTCCCCACATCGCCACTTCAAACATGATCTCGTTGGCCTCGTCAAAACGAGCTGTTCCAGAATGCAAGGTTTTAAAGATGTTCTCAAACACAGGGTTAAGCTGGTGCTGGTTAGATTTAATGACATCATTACATTCCTCAAAAGCGATTTGATAATATTTTTGATAATCGTCGGTTCTTGCCATTGTCTGTGATTTTATACGAAGCGAATATCCACCTCTAAACAAGGCAATCCTTGCCCTCAGTGCTTTCACCGCACCTTTGGTAAACCTAAATGTCTTGTAGGAAGCCAAATCACTGCGCCAGGCCACCAATTCCGAAGCCAGTTTCAGGTCTGCTAAGATGTGGTCATAAGTCTCATCCCTGTCGGCATGTCCAAAAAATAAATCGGTACGGTCGGCAGCCGGCACAAAAGATGCCGGAACATCTCCCCAGTGCCTGATGAGCTCAAAATAGAAAAGTGCCCTTAAAGCCAATGCTTCACCGTAATAATTGCGCAGGCGAAATTTCTGCTCTGCCGATCCGGATTGGTAAAGGCCGGAAACAGGAAGATACTTACAGACAATGTTGGCCCTTTCTATGCCTTCATAAAGCTGACTAAAAGTACCGAGGAGGGCCGAATTGCCCGAAGCCGGGTTGTAGGTAGACACCGCAGACACATCATTTCTGTTGTAACTTGAACTGCCGCGAATCCAGAAATCATCGCCTCCGGTAGAAAACGCTGTAGGCAAATTACCGCCATACACATTACGCCCCGCAGCCTTGCTGTAAATACTGAGCACATTAGAGTTAACATAATCAGCACTTTCAAATAGTTTATCCAAATCTACACGGGAGGGCGATTCTACTTCCAGGTATTTTTTACAGGAATATAAAGTTGTAGTTACTGCTATAAAAGCAAGGAACAAATATTTTATGATAGGGGTTTTCATATCCGATAGGTATTAAAATGAAACATTAAGACCGGCAAGTATATACCGGTTGCGTGGGTATGCGCTGTAATCTACCCCTGGCGTAAGAGGACTATTCCTGGTACTTGCTTCAGGATCAAATCCTGTATACTTTGTAAAAGTATGCAGGTTGTTTACAGTGGCATAAATCCTTAACCTGGAGATGGCCCTTACCCTTTCCAGTAGTTTAGCGGGCAAAGTATAACCCAGTGTAATGTTGGTAATCCGTAAAAAGGAAGCGTCTTCTATCGCATCCGAAAGTGCCACAGGCTGCCCATAGGTAGGTGCATAACTGGTCACATTTGCATTGGCGGTAACAATATCGTCCCAGTTGGTCAGGATGTTGCCTTTATCATCAAAGTACTTCCAGCTGTTTGCAAACTTTTGCAGAAAGTTATTTCCATTTACCTGGTAACGAGAGCCCAGCACAGTTTTATTGGCATTATAGGTCTTTCCTCCATAAGAGAAATTGATGAATACGCTCATGTCAAACCCTTTGTAAGAAACCTGGTTGTTAAACCCGCCAAAAAATTTAGGCTGATAGGTTCCCAACACGGTTTTATCCTCGGCCGTAAGCACCCCGTCACCGTTCAAATCTTTAACTTTTAGTACCCCCGGTGCAGCATTCTGTCCAATAGCTGTTAAGGAGCCAGTGGGTACGCCCGGTTTTTCGCGAAAAGTCCTCCGGCCGGCAGCAAGTTCACTTTCGTAAAATGGTCTGTCAAAATCTTCCATGGTAAACCAGCCATCAACCACGTAGCCATAAAATTGCCCTAATGGCTTTCCAACCTGTACCAGAAAATCAAATTCCTCGCTTCTGATGCCCCATCCCGAGTTTACACCATATCCATAATCAGGATCGGTATTCCCGTTAAGTTCTACAATTTTATTTCTGTTAAAGGATAAATTGAAAGCGGTATTGTAGGTCCAGTTTTTTGATTTAACCACCACATAGGACAGTTGAAGTTCCAGCCCCTTATTTCTTGTTGCACCAATATTTTGAGTTTGAGAAGCATAACCATTTTGGGCAGGGATATTCGCATTTAAAAGTAAGTCACTTGTTTTATTGGAATATACGTCAACAGAAGCCGTTAACCTGTTATCAAAGAGGTCCAGGTCAAGTCCCAGGTTCTGAGACACGGTGGTTTCCCATTTCAAACCCGGATTTTGTAACTGAAGGCTGTAAAGGCCTGGTGTCTGCGAGTTATCAGACTCCGCATAACCCTGATTCTGGGCAGTTCCAAAAACGGTAGTATATAAGCGGTCAGAGCTGATTCTATTGTTTCCGGCCGTACCATAACTGGCCCTGAACTTGAACCCGTTGATCCAGTTTGCCTTTAAACTTTTGAAGAATTGCTCTTCTGACATCCTCCAGGCAAATTGGGCAGAGGGGAAAGATGACCACCTGTTGCCCGGACCAAATTTAGAGGAACCATCTGTTCTCAAAGCCAGGTTCAGGTTATACCTGGATTTATAAGAATATTGTGTTCTGCCGAAAAAAGATAAAAGCTTTTCCGGAGGCGGGATAAAAGAAGTGGGTGAAGGCTGCACAAATCCCTGAGGGGCGTTTGCCTGCTGCAGGTTGGCAAAGGCAGATTGCCAGGTAACATCATTTGGAAAATACCTGACTGTCTGTGAATAGTTATCCGAAGTTACGGTATTGGTTTCCTCTCCAACAACAATGTCCAGCTTGTGGTTCTTTTTAAAGGTATTGCCATAGCTTAAAGTATTGGTATTGGTGATGTTTACAGTCCTGCCTTTAATTAAATCTACATAAGGCTGATCTTTATATGTTCCGAAATTTGAAAAACTGGAAACTTCATACCGCACTACACCCCTAAAGGAATCATTTTTGTTTTCGCCCACCCGGTATCCTATGTTACTTCTAAAGGTGAGTTTTGGGGATATTTTTACATTCAAATATCCGGAAGTAATCAAATCGGCATTGCGGTTCAACCGTTGGTCTCTGGTTGCCGCATCTACCGGTGTACTTAAATCTATCCTGGATTCAGAAACGTCATCTTCATTTACCTGTTGCAGGTTTATGGTACCCAGATAGGGCTGAAACCGCACTGAGTTTTGCAAGCCCCCGTTAGAGCCTTTTATTGAAGTACCATTACCCGTAACCAGCTGGTTGCTGTACCTTACATTGACCCCAACCTTAAATGTTTTTGAAATGTCGTTATCATACCTGAAAGTTGCAAACGTACGGGCCAGGTTAGAGTTGAGCATAATCCCATCTTCATCTGTACGGTTCACACTAAAGTTGTAAGTACTGGTTTTGTTACCGCCGCTAAAGGTAAGTACCTGTGTGTTGGAGAAGGCCGAGCGGCCAAATACACGTTCGGTCCAGTTTACCGCAGGGTAACTTTTGTAAATGTCCCAGTCTTCTATATTACCATAACGCCTGTAAAATCCATTTATAACGGTACTGTCTGTGGTAATGCTACCGCTAAAATGCCCCCTGTTTCCAGCATATTGCATCAGCAGGTAATCATAGGGTTTCATCATGTCCAGGTAATTGGTGATCTTTCTTACCCCGGCATAGGTATCAAAGGATACAATTGTCCTTCCTGCCTTTCCGGTTTTTGTGGTAATGAGTACCACACCGTTAGCTCCCCGGGCTCCATAGATGGAGGTTGAAGCCAAATCTTTCAACACATCTATGGATGCTATTTCACTTGGGGAGATGATAGAGAGTGCATTGTCTAACGGGATGCCGTCTACAATGTATAGCGGTGAATTGTCCTGGGTAATGGAAGTACCACCACGGACTAAAATCTTTATTTCGGAGCCTGGGGCGCCTTCGGTTGCAACAACCGATACCCCGGCAAGTTTCCCGGCCAGCGCTTCTGCGGCGGTAGATACCGGAAAATCTGCAATGTCTTTTGCCTTTATACTGGAAACAGCACCGGCCAGCCGCTCCCTGTTCACCGTTCCGTAACCTACATTTACCTCAACTTCCTGTAATGAATTACTGGATGGTTTTAACTGTATTGAAATGGGCTTTGAACTGTTAACGGTCAGTTCTTCCGTTTCGTAGCCTATGTATTTAAACACAAGCACCTGAGGACCCGTTGGGGTGCTCAATTTAAAGTTTCCATTCTCATCGGTCATTCCGGCTGTCTTGGTTCCCTTTAGGGTAACGCTAACGCCAACCATGGTTTGCTTGCTCTCTTCATCAAGCACCCTTCCTGTAAGGAGCTGCTTTTGGTTTTGAGCATAAAGTGAGAGAAAGGGAGCACAAAGCAGTGCAATTAGGTAATATTTTCTCATAATCTATTTGGTTAGAATTCTTTCCAAATGTATTCCTGAGCAACGCCAAAGGGGTCTAAAAAATGACCAAAATGGTTTAAATTATGTGCAGCGGTGCTTATTTAGGGATTTCCTGCAGGTAAGCAGATGGCGAACAGTTGTATTTTTCCCGGAAACAAGTGCTGAAATATTTGGCATTGTTAAAGCCAACTTTATAAGCGATCACGGAAATATTAGTCTCGCCAGCATCCAGGTATTGCTTTCCACGCTGAAGCCGCATGTCCCGCACAAACTCTACCGGTGCCAGGTTGGTCAGGCTTTTAAATTTCCTGTAAAAAGTAGACCTGCCCATGCCTATAGTTTCTGCCACAGCATCAATATTAAAATCAGGATTTTCCATATTGTGCTCCACAATTTCAATCACCTTTTCAAGGAACATCTTATCCTTATCGGTGATCACAATGGCGGCGGGTTCCAGCGAAACGTAAGCTTTCTTTTCTACCATGGCATTAAAGAGCAATTTACGCTGCTTAAGGAGGCCCGCAATGGCGGCAAAAAGAAACTCATTGTTAAATGGCTTGGTGATGTAATAATCTGCACCATACTGTAGCCCTTCAATTTGATGCTCAATGGCATACTTAGCAGAGAGTAAGACCACCGGGATATGGCTGGTGCTTACTTCGGCCTTCAATTTCTCAAGCAGGGCTATGCCACTCATCCTAGGCATCATGATGTCACTCAAAATCAAATCCGGCATGAGCGCGGAGGCCTTCTCCCAACCTTCCTGGCCATCAACAGCTGTTTCCACCTGATAAATCCTGCCAAGCTGGGCACTTAAAAAATTCCTAAGGTCTGTATTGTCTTCCACCAGTAAAACCGTAGCATTTTTAACCAATTGCTCTTCTTCAGCAAGCACAGAAAGACCGGCATCTACAGCCAGAATACCTGATGGCCGCTTATCATCAAAATTCATTGCCCCGCAGTCTTCTGCTTTAAAATGATCTTTTCCAAGAGGCAGACATACCTGAACACTAAGGCCTTTATCGGCATTAACAAACGCCGAAATTCTTCCGCTATGCAAGGCAACGAGTTCTTTAGAGAGCGCAAGGCCAATCCCCGTTCCCTTTTGTTCCGTATCACTCTGCTCATTGGCCTGGTAATATAGCCCAAAAATCTCCTCCAGCTTCTCTTCCACTACGCCCTTACCCTGATCGTATACCTCCAGGCAGAGCTCATTTTGCGGGGAATTTACGCTAAGGATTATTTTAATGGTTTTGTTGTCAGGACTAAATTTAAAGGCATTTGCCAACAAGTTGTAAATTACAATATCCAGCTTTTCGGCATCTGCCCAAATTAAAAGTTCATCCTGATCACAAACCAGTTCCAGAATAATGTTCTTTTTTAAAGCCAGTTCATTAAAATATTCAAAAATATTGTGGAGAAAAGCGATCAGGTCAAAACGAGAGACTTTCAAAGTGGCCTTTCCACTCTCCAGTTTCCTTAAGTCCAGCAACTGGTTAATGAAGCGGATCATGCGGTTTGCATTTTTCTTAACGATGCTAACCTGTGCCGTACCCTGTGGGCTTAAAGGTTCATTTCTTCCTATCTCCTCAATCGGGTTTAATATTAAGGTTAACGGGGTCCGCAGTTCATGAGAAATATTGGTAAAAAAACCGGACTTCAGCTCTGCCAGTTTCTGCTCCACTGCAATCTTGTTCCTCAACCGCAGCATGGTAAGTGTTACTCTTCTCGCAACAGCAATCAGCACGGCAATAAGCAACAGGTAAATGAAGTAGGCCCACCAGGTTTTCCATGGCGGTGGCATAATGTTAATCTCTAAACTTTTATATGGCCTTTCTACATACATTTCGTCGTTTAGGCTCTTCACTTCAAATGTATATTTACCTGGTGGCAAATTGGTATAAGTTGCCCTTCGCTGTTCCCTGTTGTTGTTCCAGTTGCTTTCAAAGCCCTTTAACCGATAGGCATAAAACTGTTTTGGTCCGGACTTAGGATCCAAAATTGCATAATCAATACTGATGATGTTTTGATTGTATTTTAAATCAAGTTGTTCGGTATAATTGATATCTGCCCGGAGAACTCCATCTCTGGACAAACCCTGATCATGATTATTGATCTGCAGGTTGGTCAATACCATATTGGCCCTGGTCTTATAATTCTTAATGCTGTCTGCATGGAAAGAAAGGTAACCGCGGTTGGTTCCAAAAACCAAAGTGCCATCTGCTAATTGCTGCGCAGATGCTTCTGAGAAGGTGGCTTTAGGCAAGCCATCGTAAGAGTCGTAGTTTTTGAATTGTGCTGTTTGCGGATTAAACTTCGCCAAACCATTTTGAGTTGCTGCCCAGATGTAACCATGGCTGTCTTCAGCACAACTTAATACGTAGTCGTTCGGCAGTCCATCTAATGTAGTATAACTCCTGAAGCTCAAACCTTTTAAAGGATTGTTTCCAATTGCCCACTCCAAACCTCCTCCAGAGGTGGCAAGCCACATCCTATTTTTGCGATCACGGAAAACAAACTGAACATCGTTGTCTCCCAGACTATGCTTAGAACCGGGGATTTTACTGTAAGCGGCATAAGATTTTCCAGCCTGCTTGCCGTCTCCTACTTGCTTTACTACCAAACCATTCGTGGTACCTATCCATACATTACCCTTTTGGTCCAGGGCCATGTTCCTGATTTTCCTAAAGCCTTCTTTTGGATATCCCGCCAGACCACCATTCTCGCGGTTGGCAAACTTTACAGCATCATTTTCATAACTTGCAATGTTTAATCCTTCATCAAAGGTACCAACCCATATTTTTCCATACTGATCTTCCAACAAGGCATATACCTCATTGCTATTCATACCTGAACTGCCTTCCACAGCCTTACCATAATGGCTAAGCACATAGCTGTTTTTACCCTGCGGCGCGGGACTAGCCCTGTAAAGTCCGGTCGTTTTACTACCTATCCATATATTCCCTCTGCTGTCTCCAAGAATACAATAGATGCCACCAAAACCAGACTTCGGCGCGTTAAGAAATGTTACAGGAACCTTGTTCCCATTTTTAAAAACATAAATGTTTCCACTCTTCACACCCAACCACAACTGCTGTTTACCATCCGTCCAAATACTCCTTACCTCATTGTCGGAGGTATGATGAAGCAATGGGGCTAACAAATGCTGGTTGAAGTCGTTTTCCTGAAAAAGCACCTTATTGATGCCCTTATCAATGGTACAAAACCAAAGTACACCAGCATCATCATATAACAGTGAGGTAATAATATTAGAAAAGCGCTGGTCGGTAAAAGCTTCCATTCTTGCGCTCGCAGCATGATAATAAGAGAAACCACCACTCTTCATATTTACCCATACCCGCCCCTCTTTATCTTCAAAAACTTTATAGTGGTTACCAACATAAGAAGAGCCCTCATCGTTCTTTGCAGAGAAGCCCGAAAACTTTCTATCTGCAACACTATACCTGATTACTCCGGCTTTTTCAGGCTCGATCCAAAGATTTCCTGACCTGTCTTCATAGATAGACAGCAGTTTTTCGTTTTTATGGTAAGTAAGTGCTGACACCTGCTTGGCCTGATTAAAAATGGAAATCAGCTCCCCGGCAGACGAACTTGCATAAAAAAGCCCCTGCGTTTTTGAAGCAAGCAACATATTTAGCGCCGCATTTGAGATCTTTTTGCGGACGGCATACCTGCTAAGTTTTTCATAAACAAGCAGGTTCCCATCGTCTGTACCAAAGTAAATATGGGTTTTATCTTCCGCCCGGCAGTTAAAATTCTCCGCCTTAAAAATACCTGGATCCAGTTTTAAAGCGCTATACTTCCCATCAGGTTTTTTCAAAAGGCATGTTAATCCTTTTGTAGTAGCCACCCAGATCTTTCCGTCCCGGTCTTCATGTACAAATTTAACTGTATCAGAGGGTAAGGTAAGGCCGGTCTTCGCCTTGCTTTTTATATAAGTGTACCTTTCCTGGTGGTCTGCATCAGGAATAATCACCAAGCCATCCTTAAAGGTAAGCAACCACACTACCCCATCCCTGGAAACTTGTGTACGGTTAAACAACACCTTATAGCCCGGCTTGCTTTCTTTAAGCAAAAAAGGATAAAACTGCTCCTTTCGCTTGTCAAAACGGTAAATCTGATTGTCGTATGCCTTAATCCAAAGGTTTTTAGAAAGGTCTTCCGTAATCTGATCAATCCTGTCGTTCTTCAATTGAGACAAATCTCCCGGAAAAGACCGGTATGATTTAAAAGTGTGCCCATCAAACCTGTTGATTCCATTCCAGGTACCAATCCACAGAAAACCCTCCCGGTCTTTCATGATACTGGTTACCGCATCGTGAGATAGGCCATTTTCCGTTGAGTAATAGTCAAATTTAAACTTCAGTTGCGCCTGAAGGCGCAACGAGCACAGTAAAACAAGGATAACTAACTTAACTAAGGCACTCAACTTCATATTTGGTCTTTCTGCTTTAGCGTTTTCATTACTAAAGCAGAACTACGTAAAAGTACTTATTTAATGTATACGTTCAGCGGGCATTCTTTAATTATTTTCAGCCCCTCAACCACGCAGGCCGCATTCAATTCTGCGCCCTTTAGGTTGGTATGGGTACCATCTACAGGGAAAAAAGCTTTTATCTTTTCCGGACCCTGCTGCTCATAGCGCATCCTGATCAACTTGTTCAAATCAATATAATATGCTCCTTGTGTGCGGGCGGTTTCCTCAGCCCATTCCGGGAATTTAGCTTCTACAACTACCTTTCCGTCTTTCCATTTGTTCCTTGGCACCAAAGAGCACACAATTGGGATGGCGCCTTTTGCTTTCGCTTCTTTTATAAATTTACTCAGGTACCATCCATAGGTATGCACAATTTCCTTTTTATGGTCCCTGATGCTGATGATCTCTTTCGTTTCTTCGCCTGTGCCCAAAAGAGAGCCTTTCTGCTTGGTGGTATCTTCCACACCGCTATGGTCATTGTGCCCAAATTGCATCATTACAAAATCACCCTTTTTTAATACTGCCAGGATCTTATCCCAGCGGCCATCCAAAATAAAAGTCCGGGTGCTTGTGCCAGCTTTCGCATGGTTTTGAAGAGTGATTTTGTTGGTATCAAGGTAGGGTTTAATTAAGCTCCCCCAACCCCAATATTCATTGCGGCCATTGCCATCACTATTTTGAACTGTAGAATCGCCTATAATGTAAAGTACTGGTTTCTCCTTTGTTCTAAATGCTGTAATAGCGATTAAACAAACAATGGAAAATAGAAATATACGGAATACTTTGCTGTCTGTGCTGTGGCTTTTGCTGCTCATATTTTTTTAATTAAAGACCTGTTACTGTTGAATTATAAATGCGTGGTTTCTCTGTGGTTTTGATAGCCGAATTGACAAACTCGGCTTTTGAAACGTGATAAATTTGTGCGCCCTTGCTTGCGGAGATCTTTACATCCTCAAACCGGATATTTTGGATCGGTGATTCTGGAAGCCCCCAAAGGATCAATGCCTCCTGGCAGTTGCTGCAAGTAATATTTTTTAAGGAGATATTTTTGTAGATGGGATTGTATGCACCAATAGCAGTTGTGGTATCTTCCTGTGGGGTTTTTGGTTCATGTGGATAATACTGAGATATAAAAATCGGCCAGCGTGAATTCCTGATGGTAATGTTTTCGTAACTTACCTGATCAAGAATCCCCCCTCGCCCCCGGGCGGTTTTAATGCGGATGGCCGAAGTAGTACCGTCAAAGGAGCAGTTGCGCACCTTCAGATTGCGTAAACTTCCTGAGGTATAACTACCTATGGACAAACCATGACCAACGCCAAAGTTGCAATCACTGATGAGCATATTTTGTACTTCAGGATCATCTTCAGCTTGTTTCTTGTTGCCAAAATTGATGGCAATGTTATCGTCTCCGGTATTAATGGTACAACGTTCTATAGTGCAATTTTTAGCGGAAATGTTAATGCCATCTGTATTGCGTGATTTTGCAGGCGCTTCTATCCGTACATCATGAATGTAAACATCGCTACAGTTTTTTAGGGAAATATGTGTATTTGGGGGGTTTAAAAAAGTAACCCCGGTAATTTCTACCCTTTGCAGGCCTTCCATATACAACAGCTGTGGCCTTCGCATGGTCAACGTTTTTGCGGTAGTGGCTATCCACCAGGGCTCACCCTGACCATCAATAATACCCCCGCCAGATATTTTAACATCTGTCGCTTTTGAAATATTGATGAAATTAAGGTAACGGTTCTTTTCTGATGGAAAATCGTTGATAATGTTGGTCAAACGCAAAGTAGCTCCTTTAACAATTTCCAGATTTGTGCTACTGTACAAATTTAACGGTCCACAAAGGTATTCCCCTGCCGGGATCAAGACCTTCCCTCCGGTTGTTTTTGCCAGGTCCAGCGTTTTTTGAATGGCCTGGGTATTTACTGTTTTATTGTCGCCTACCGCGCCATAATCTTTTACGCTATAAATTTTTGATGAAATTTGAGGCAGACGGGTGTACTGCGCGTAAGCCAGGCTCGTACACAAGAGCATGGACATTAGTAAATAGGTTTTAGCTAGTTTCATTTCTACAGGATATTTGGTTTCTACAAATGTAATCCTACAGAAGTGTGCAAAGGTTTAAAATTTGATTAAAATGGTTCAAATTTTAGTAAATCATCTCAAAATGATAACAATACCTGATCAAATTGAACCGTAGTTTTTATATCCTGTAGTCCTGAAGCTACGCACATTCCGATGGAAACATTCTTTTCAAATGGTGTGGTAAATGTTCCAACTTTTGTCCAAATCTTACCATCTGCAGAAGAATAACCAGAAAAAGTATTTCCTTTGCGCTGCAAACGTAGCCAATAATAACCTGTTAGCCTACCAAAAGTAACGGCAGATGCTGGCAGATCACCTACACTCCCAATCAATTCTGCTTTAGCACCAGGAGACTTTCTTGTGAGTAACCTTGCCTGCCAATCAGGCGCTTCAATATGTTCGGCTTTCTTAGGAAAAAGTATCAGAGATACATGCGCGGCATTCTCGGACGTACCGCTCCTGATACTCAGTCCAAGCTGAGAAAATTGGGAACTCAACTGAGGCACATAGCGAACAGTCATTTCTCCATCTCCCTGTAAAGGTAAAGCGGTAAAACTGAATGCATCTTTCAAGCTATCAAGCCCTTTACCTGAACTGACCAATTCAAATTGTTCACCATCATAGCCAACATAACCTTTATAGGCAGATTGGCCAATTTCATGGAAACTCCAGGGCTTAGGCAAACCTGCCGAGATGCCCACCGCTAAAGCATTAGAACTTATTCCATTTTTATTTTTTGCGGTCACCGTATAAAAGTAGGTAACACCTGCTTTAACTTTACGGTCTGTATAGCCCTGTAATTTGATATTTTGAGCGATGGTGACATAAGGGCCGCCTACCTTCTCTGCTCTTTTAACCGAATAGGTAGTAGCTCCAATTGACTTGATCCATGTGAGTGCAATGGCCTTGGATGTTCCATCCACAATTAAACCACCTGGTGCTGAAGGTACCACAGGTATCTCTGATTTGATATTTTTACCTGTTGGAACGGTAAAATATAATGTGCCATAACCCGGATGGTCGGCACCAGGTTTTCCCGGACCTTCAGGTCGTACTTTTTCTGCGGCCAATGTTGTAAAAGGAGCAACCAATCCCATTTTCTTCACATAATGATTGTACACTTGCTCATATACGGCCCTTAAACTACCACTGTCTATTTTAGAAACTATCTTATGCCGGTACTTTCCAGTGTAGTCTATAGTTGGCTTAAAAGGAACTGGCTGTCCCAAATTATATTTAGCGGTATATTCAAAACCCTTCAACAAAAGATTATCATTATAACTGTATAAGTCCAAGCCCTGGTTCCATGCAATAGCAGAACATTCTGCAAGCATAGCAATTCCTAGCTGCGTATGTCCCTGGTCACGTCCGCTTTCCTGAACCTGTCCGTCATTATTAATTACATAATGAGATAGCCTGCCATTGCCTGCTCCATTAACGTAATATCTAAGGCCTCGTTCAAAAATGCTTCGATCATTACAAAATACACCAATAGCCATTACTGTTTTAAGTGCTGCGGCATCCCAGTTTCCATTGGCAAACAAAGCGAAATTTTGTAATACTGGATAGATTATCGTTTTAAAATGCAATTCTGCCTGTTTGATGTCCTTTTCTTTCCAGCCCGAATTTGTGTAACGAAGAAGTTCTGCTGCATTAACCATTTTAAAGGGGCCAAGTCCGGCCATCAACACAGCATCACGTCCTGTTATTGATTTTAAACTTGATGCCCATGCATTTACAATTTCTATTGCCTTTTCCGCATAGGCTTTTTCGCCTGTAATGGTCCACATCACGGCATTTTGATGCGCTGCATTTGCATCTGTATCGTAAATCACCTGCCCAACGGTAGGATTTCTTCCAATGGAAACTAAAGGTCCTTGCATTCTATAGTTGTAATGAGATACAGGATTTTCCAAAAATACTTTATATCCTGAAAAAATAGGCTCCTGCTTTGCTGCAACACCATGTTTTATGCGTGTAAGATCTTCCTTGCTGTGCAAAATACCAGGATGCTGAAACAGCTGAGCCTTTAATTTGGGCAAAAACACGATGAGCAAAAAGCTTAATAGGAAAGTCCGGAAGTACATTTGCATTATTTATAGAATTTTAATTTTTATGAATATAAAAGCTTAGCTCAACAGGTTCAGCACTCTTCACCATAGGTAAAACACTACGCCCATACTGCCATGCCACTACCGTAACCTTTAAAGGGAATTTGCTTCTTGGAGGAATTTCTGTGAACATGAGCTTATTTTCCCAAATTTCAGCAGGTCCTTCTTTTACATAGTAAAACACGGGCATACCTGAGCTTGACATAGCATTCAACATCATGGATTTTAAGCCCACTTCTTGCGCAGGAATTATAGGAAATGAAATATACTGCTCGCTTCCCTCAGTGTTTTTTAGCGGAATCCGCATATCTGCTTGCTGCACGGCCGATTTGTACTTTTCATCTCCGGCGCTTCTTGCCATCAGCCAAACATCATTTGAACGCTTTGGATTGTTGAAACCCATCCTGTAAAATGCAACTTTAAATGTAGTATCATCCACTTTTTCAATAGGGCCGCAAATTCTACTGATGTGAATTTTAGATTTTGAATACCCCTTTGCAGCCCTTTTTCCACCTACAGAATCAAGGTAAACTGCCGATATGTTAAATGAAATTCCATCAGCATGAGGCTTAAATTTAGGATTGAAGCCTGAGAAACCTGCAGGCGCTAATAATTTACCCTCCTGTATATAGCCAATGTATTGTGGCAATTTAGCCCTTGCCCTAACGTAATAACTTTCTGTAGCTCTGGCCATCCTTCCATCCAGGGCCCAGCCCGCTTCCTCTTTATTCCCTTTATACCGGTTATACCTCGCCGCTTCAGCCTCCAGGGGTTTATCCCTACGCCATTTGTCTACTAACCATCCTTCATCAGGATCAATCGGCTTTAACAATACAGGTTTGTTCAGCGGCATCTTTGACGGAAGTCTCACGTTAGCCACTTTAGTAATAAACATCCCCAAAAAATCTATCAATTCATCTGAATAATCAAAATGTCCATTTCCAGCATCAGCAAGATAGGAGATAACGGCTTTGGGATGTAATTTTTTATATTTCATTGCAGGGATAATCCGCTCCTCCCACCATTCATATTCTCCCATTACCATCAAGCCCGGAATGCCATCAATATTATGCGTTCCCCAATCCGGGTTTGGCTGTCCACTTCCAGTAAGGTTACTGACTGGGGCATCGCCATGAATGGACAACATTGCAAGCGTCCTCGATGGATTACATGCCCCAAAATTCCATGGATAACTTGCCGCTGCCGAATGCCCTATAGGAACGATAGGCGAAAATTCAAGTTCTGAATATCCTGATTTATGAGCAAGACTTTTCATCATGTCATTAAATACCGCTACATTTTGGAATTTAAAGATCATATCCATGCCCGGTGTGATCCAGATTTCTGCGAAGCCCAGCTTAGTCATTTTTTTGCGAAAGGCCGTATGTTCAAGTATCCCTTCTTCCAACATATTATGCTGTCCAACCACAATTCCCCGGACTTGTTTGCAATTTGGCGGGATCCACAAAAATGCCGTCGGATGTTCTTTTGTCTCAGCTGAAATTATGCCTTCAACAGGTACTGACCACTGCCATTCTGCAGCCCGGCTTTCATTAGAAAATAAAAGCAAACAGGTATTTGCGATAAGTATTGTTAAGATATAAGTTATGTATTTTGACATCTTATTTTGTTTCTCCAGTTTTCAGGTTTATTGTCCAGGGTTCTGGCTTAGGCAACCATAACTTCCCCTCTCCAATCTCTAATGGCATCCATAGATAACGGGAGTCCCATTGCGTTTTTGGTTTCCAGATATCCCCCATAAAGATTACTGCTGTCTTTTTACTCCCTGTTATTTTTAACATAAGTGTGGACTGCGAACCGTAGGTATTCGTTTCTGATGGGGCGATGTCTTTAAATTCGGACCAGGGACCTGAAAGACTAGTTGCTGTTGCATATAAATTAGGGTTAGGTCTCCAACCCGTCAAAGCAGAGCCGATAGCGTAATACAAGCCATTATAATGAACAATGGCGCCACCTTCCAAAGGAGCCTTGATCAAACAGACATCCTTTTCAACTGTAAGGTAATCGTCAGATAGCTTTGCGATGTGGAATCCCTTAGCAGGACGGTCCTCAAAGATTAAATAAGCAGTGCCGTCATCGTCTACAAACTGTCCAATGTCCCGGCTTTCATGCCCCAGGGGGCGGAAACATTTTAGATATTTAAATGGTCCGGCAGGCTTGTCACTTATTGCAACCCCAACACTGGCATAGGTATAATTATTCGTAACCGTAGAGGACGTAGTACCCCGTTTGTACTTACCGTCAATATGCATATACATAACGAATTTTTTAGTCTTTGGATTATAGAATACTTTTGGGCGTTCCAAAACCCACTTATGGCCTAATAATGTATCTAAGCCCCCCAGTTTTAAGGCATCCCCTTTAAATTCCCAATTTATCAAATCCTTTGATGCATAACAGCTCACATACCTGAAATTCGTATCTAGCCCCTGTCTACGCTGCTCACCATACCAGTAATAAGTATTTTTGATTTTTAAGATGCCGCCACCATGGGCCTGGATATGATTACCATCCCTATCGGGCCATATTTCACCGGGACTAATTTTACTTTGCTCTTGAGCAAAACATGTAGAGGCTGGCAATGTAAACAGGAAAGCCATTACACCTAAAATTTGTAAGTACAGTATGCTGTATTTCATAGTTAAACTAGGTTTTGTCTATTTATAGACACCGATATCAATTGTGGATACTCAAATCTGATACTTTATTGCAACCTAAACCAATCAAAATCTGCATAACCACCAGTACGCACTTCCGGACTACTGGTGCTAAATATGCCAATTTTCGCTCCAATCCATTTGTCTTGTACTGCCTTAAATATAACTCCTATAGGTTTAAAATTAACGCCGTCTTCACTGTAAGAAAACTGGCATTCTGCTAATGGTGCTTTTACCTGTACCCGCATATAAACAGTTGCGGTCTCTAAAGATCTGGTTTCTACTACCGTTTCCGTTTGTCCCTCCAATGCATTTTTGCAGACCACTTGATTGACCTGGTACCCCTTTTCGTTTTTAGTAACAGACAAATAAGCATAGTCATTTCCCATAATAAGTAAACCTGCCTTTTTTGTTTGCCAAACGTCCCATTCCGTCGTAAAGGTAACTTTTGTTGTCGCTGTAAAATCCGGAGCCGGGAACTTTTGAAGTAATAAATTTGGTACTGGCCAAAGATTTACGGCATCTTTTGGTGTAGAAAACGCAAAGAGTCTAAGGTGTCCCGAATTTCTGATCTGAGCACTCCATTGTAATCTAGAATTGGCATGCCATTGCCATTGCAGGCCTAACTTATCACCATTAAATTCATCATTTTCCGGAGGCGTTGAAACCGGATAAACCTTAGCCACATTTGGTTTTACATGTGAATGTACAGGTTCTCCTTTTCCATCCCCATCCAGGTCTTCACCAATAACAGGCCAGTTGTTTACCCATTTAACCGGCTGCAAATGCAGTACACGACCATATGGACCTTTATCCTGAAAATGCAGGAACCAGTCTTCTTTGGTTTGGGTTTGCAGCAAGGCACCCTGATGTGGTCCATTGATATTGGTCTTGCCTTGATCCATAACCACCTGCTCTTCATAAGGCCCATAAATATTTTTAGACCGCAGCACCAATTGCCAACCCGTAGCTACCCCTCCTGCCGGGGCAAACAAATAATAATAACCATTACGCTTGTAAAACTTAGGGCCTTCTACCGTATGGTGGTTTTTATGTCCGTCAAAAACATGAGTGCCTTCAGCAGTAACCTTAGTACCGTCGGCATTCATGGGAAAAACGGTCAGCAAACTATTTACACCTGCACGGCTTCCTGCCCAGGCAATGGCCAGATAAGCTTTCCCATCTTCATCCCAAAATGAACTTGGGTCAATAATCCCTTTGCCTGGCAGCACCAATACTGGCTTTTCCCAATCCCCTGCCGGGTCTTTTGCTTTCACCATAAATACACCAAAATCAGGGTCTGGATAATAAATGCGGTATTCCCCCTTGTAAAAGATGATACTGGGTGCCCATACGCCCTTGCCATGTTGTGGGCTGCTGTATAATTCTTCAGGCTCTTGCTTTTTAAGCGCATAATTGATCAGTTTCCAATTTACTAAATCTTTAGAATGCAGAATAGGTAAACCAGGAATGCAGTTAAAACTTGAAGCGGTCAGGTAATAGTCGTCACCCACCCTAATGGCATCAGGATCTGAGTAATCTGCATGCAACACCGGGTTCTTATAGGTTCCATCTCCCTGGTCTGAAACCCAGGTTTTGGATATAAATTTGCTTTGTCCAAAAGAGATTTGGGCAATCAAAAGAAACAGCGCAGCTTTAAAAGTTGATTTTACAAGAATAGAAAGGCTCATCAATAAGTATTTATGATCATGTTTTAATTTACGTCCCAATAAACCACATACCGCTGGCGATGCAGGTTATAATAAGGTACAAGGGTGACCGCTGAACCGTTGACTGTATTCGTTGTACTAAAAGTTAAAGGCTGACCTTTAACTGGCTTAAGCCATTCCCAGATTTGTTGGCCTTTGGCATTTAAACCATGAACCAGGTTTGCAGGGATATTATAATCGTAATCATAATATTGATAAGGATCTTTGGGATCATGATAAGGCTGTGGCGTTTTCATTCCTTCTGTTCCCATTTCTCCGGCCAATACAACAGGCCCGTACGTAATGGCGGCAATCTTAGGATTATCAGGTGTAGCTTCAAGCTTCAAAGACATAGGATAGGTGACCTCTATTTCATCTCCTTTTTTCCATTTCCGGCTTAGAGAAATATAGCTGCCCGCATCCTGATTAATTTTAACTGGCTTACCATTGATTTTGATTTTGGCACCCAGCGTTGCCCAATTTGGGTATCGGATGTACAACGGCAACACCTCGTTATTGACCTCCTCGATAAAAAAGCGGGTAGTTGCTTCTTCTGGATAGTTTGTTTCCTGGCGAACTTTAAATCCTTTTTCTTTCCAGTTTAACACAGATGGGATAAACAAATTTACAAAAATGCCATTATCATTATGGTAATAAATAGCTTCCCCGTATTTAGACTGGCTTTCAAATCCCGAACCTACACAACACCAAAAGGAACTGTCACGTGTACTATATACCCTAAAAGCCCCGGGTTTTAGCGGAGTAAAATAACAGACCATTCCTGTCTTAGGATCTTGTTGTCCAAGGATGTGATTATACAAAGCCTTTTCGTAATAATCTGCATACTTCACATCGGCGTCCCATGTAAATAAATGACGGGTCACCTTGAGCATATTATAAGTATTACAAGTTTCTCCCGTGTAGCCAGTGATGTACTTTGAAATCTTTCCGGGTTCTATAAAATGTTCTTTATCGCTATTGCTGCCAATTACATAGGTCTGCTTATTGACAATGTTGTCCCAGAAATAGGTTGTAATACTCTTCTCCCTTGCTTCCCCGGTCAATTCATAGGCCCTTGCTTCCCCGGTAACTTTTGGGATCACGGTATTGGCATGCATTTTATACAATTTATCTTCTTTGGCCGCTAAAGGATCAAGTACGGCTTTGTGGTAAAAAAGATCACCCAGGCGTTTATGTTCGTGGTTGCCTGTAATAGAATATAAATTGTACCAGGCCTCGTTCATACCTCCAAACTCATTACGAAGCATAACAGCCAGTTGATCAGGCGATAAACCATTCAACTTTTGGTAAGCCCAGGAAGCCATTTTGATTCCTACATCTAAAGCTTGTTGATTGCCGGTATACCAATAACTATCAATTAATCCTGCTGTGATTTTATGAAGGGTATACCATGGTGCCCATACAGATGTGCCTTTAATGTTACGGTCGATATACTGCTGTGGAAATGCACTTAAATAACCGCCCTCATTAAGGGTTACCTGAACTTGTGCCAAACCTGCAACCAGGCTATCGGCTTTTCTCTTGAAAATATCTTCTCCTGTAGAAGCATACTGAAACGACAGACCAGAGAGTAAATGACCAACACTATGACCACGGAGCTCCATATCCAATGATTCCCAGCCACCCAAAGGCTGGGGCATCTTGGTTTTACTGCTTTTCTTATCCGTTAACATTCCAGCATTTACTTTAAAGCTATGGAGCAGTCTTTCGTTAGGCAAAGAAAGCATCCAACGCCCTTCCCGGTCCATATTTTCCTTAAACCTACTGTCCAGCAACCTCACATCCTGCAAGTCAAAACTATAAGCCTTCAGGGGTATTTTAGTAGTAACGGCGATTTTGCTTTTGTGCTGCCCAACATATTGTGCACTTATACACAATGGACTGAACCAAAAAGCCAGGTATAAACATGTATATTTCATATATTCCTAGTTTTTGTAATAGACCACAGTTGAAAGTGGACTTACCTTAATTGTATGCGCGCTTATTTTCTTCTTCGTCTTTAAATCCATTGCATTTTTAAAGGACGCAGGAATGGTTAGCTCAAAATTCTTGTCATTTGTGGTATTCATGGCAATAAGATATTGGCCATATTCCATGGTATAAAAGCTCGCTTTACCTGCGTAAACATTTTCATCACCTGGCTTAAACTTGATGTCTTTAGGGATTTTAGCAATTGGGAGCACTTCGCCTTCATGGGCAGAGGTGATGCCGGTATACCATTCACGATTGCCCATAAACGCAAGGTTAACCCAGTTTGGCCTTGTATATTCCATCCCTGATGGTTGATACTCAGAATTTATATAGACATTAGAGATCCTATCGATTATTGGAGTGATGTAATGTACCTTAGCCAGCCGGTTTACGGCATTTCTTGCTCTCCAGTATAAGGAAGCATATAAACGCTCGGTACCATTTTTAATGGCAATTACGCCGTCCTCTTCATCTGAAAAAATAAAATCCGGCATGCCATCGCTCATTGGCAGACTAAACTTTTGTTTTTCCTGATCCCTGATCAGCACATACTCATCGGGTATATTAAGCAGGCTTTTAGTTACCCGGATACCTTTTAATTTCATTTTATCTGCTACCATCTTAAAGAACTGGTTATCTGCAATCATCTGTTGCGCAATGCCTATTGCCGCTGGATCCAGCGTAGCTGCAGCTGTCATCAAAGGTGTTGCATCCCAAGCCATTCCACGATCGCCGTAGATCACGTCGCCAGGGTAATGGCCACTATCTCTCCAGCCCACTACAGCTTCTACACGCATAGCCTTATACTCTTCTGCATAAATGGAAGGATACCTGAAGTAACTTCTGGCCATCATCATTTTTATCAATTGCTTTTTGATCTCCGGATCTCCGGAGTTGGGCACTCCTGGCTTCCCCGTAGTTTTGTACATATCTACAACCCAATCCAGCACTTCGCCATAGTAACCTACATAGCCCAATTCTTTGGTTAAACCTTTTTTTGTAAGCTGCAGATAGTTGTCTCCCAGAATACGCTCTGGACCATGAGCTGTTTCTTTACCCAACCAGGGCAGCAAGCCAACAGATTCATGTAAGTATCTTAAAGCTTTTGTTCTGGGTATGGCCAATGATGGCTCCAACAACAGCAGCGCTTCATTACAATCATAAAGAAACATATCAATAATCATGGATTGGTTGGTGTACTGCCTTCTATGTGTTGAATTGTAGGTAACCGCTTCTTTCATCAAAATTGACCAGGCTTTACGGTGTGTTACCATGTTTCCTTTACCGTCGTCAAATGTCTGGTCAACAACGGGGCTCAACTCCCGCCATAACTCACGGATGCCACGGGCAATGGGCCCGGTAACCAGCCAATCGCCATTATAAATGGCTTTATCAGAATAAAGTAGCGAAGGATCATTAAGAAACTTCCGATAATGCGCATCCATTCCTTCCATTACCTTTACAATGAGCTCTTTATTATGGTAGGCAACAGTCCATTTAACTTCATAGGCCGGGGCAAGAAACATAATTTCATGCTGATTTACGGGTCTTTGTAATTTCAGGATAGCTGCAAGTTCTTTGTTCACCCTGTCTTTGAGTTCAATCAACACCTCTTCGCCCGGGCCTTTCCGAATTTCGGGCTCAGCAACTGGAGAACCTTGTATCTCTTCCCGTCCTGGCGCTATCATGGTTCCGGTATGTGTATATGCTCTATAAAAGCCCAAGCTTGGCTCCGCCATATTTTTCTGATATTTCTCGAAATTCTCACCGTAACCCCAAATTTCTCCGTAAGACCTAAGCTCTAGTTCTATGTTTGTTTTTCCCTTGGTTTGCTGAATAGGGATAGGTAGTGTTACATAAAAAAAACGATCATTAAAAGCCGGCATCCCATTTCCCAACCAAAGCAGGTCAATATCTCCAAGGTGTCGGTATCCTACTTGTTTCCCTTCAGAAAACAGTAAAATCATAGATTTATCTCTGTCAGACCCCCATAGCTTTACACTAAAATAATTTTGTTTTTCAGGATCGACGGCCATCTTAAAAGCGATACTTCCACCTTCAAAACCTATTGGCTGTTTAGGAAACATAACTCTAGCTGGCTGATTGAGCCCGCCTTTAATTACCTGACTATCCTTTGCCTGGAGCCTATGCATTTGCTCTGATTGCTGTACCCCAAACGATAGTATGTCTACATTTTCCTGGGCATTTAAAAGCCTGCTAAAAAACATCAAAACTGTAAAAAGGAAAAGTGTGGCTTGTTGACTGAGGTTCTTATTTTTCTTAAACATATGATATAAATAACTGGCCGTTTATAAATAGACAAGCATTAAGCCCGTTTATACTCTTTATAAAGGCAATTGCGGTTAACAAAAGTTAATGTACACTTTTCAAAAAGGCCTGAATCTTTTTATTGAAGTCTTTTGGGTTTTCCAGATTACTAACATGCCCGGCATTTTTCACAAAAACCTGTTTTGCAGAAGGAATAGCTTCAAGGAGCTTATTTTTATGCCCGGCATCTGCATCGCCCGTTAAAAATAAAACAGGGACAGTAATAGCTTGGGCTTTAAGCTTCGGCTCCAAATCATTGCCCAATAAAAACCTGGGTTCATGATGTTGCGGTTGCCAGGCATCCCATTTACTAATCATTGTCCAAATGGGCTGACGGAGATTTTCAACCGGTTGGCCATTGCGTATGGTTAGGGCATTAAACCATTCTCTTTTTTTGAGTGCTGCTCCCTTTTGCTGCCATGCTTTTATTTTTAGGCTCTGGCTTTCCCATTCTTCTTTGGTCCAGGGTTGTGAAGGGCCATTTACCTTAAAAAAGTCACTACTGGCTATGGTGGCGCTCCATAGTCTATCCTGATGCAATGCAAGGAAATCGGACACTATAAATCCTCCCAGTGACAAGCCAACGAGGTGAGCCTTGCTAATTTTAAGTTGATCCATTAAAGCCAGTAGGTCATCTGCGTGCAGTGCCTTTTGCACTTCCGAAGGCATAGAAGACCAACCATAGCCACGTAAGTCATAGCGGATGACACGATATTTTTTCGCCAGCGCAAAAAACTGCGGATCCCATTCTGTACGGTCAAACGAGTGTCCATGGAGAAAGATCAGAGGCACTCCTTTGCCCAGTTCTTCATAATATAAACGTGCCTTATCCGGCGTTGTGATATAACCATGCTTCAATTCGGGATGGGCTACTTGTGTTAAGACATCTCTAACGAGGTATGGCAAAACCGGACTGGCATAAAAAGAGTTAAAACCATTTTTCATTTCTTTTATACGGCTCATGAAAAATCCATAAACGTGGTTCTTTTTATCTACCCAAGGGTAAGCTCCTGCCCAACCGGGACTACTTATCAGCGTAGCTACGCCATGAGCATTAACTTCCTCCCTCCATTCGCCAAGTCCGTAAATGTCCTTTCTCTTAGTTGCCCTTGCATTTTCTACATATTCTCCTGCAAACACTTTTGCATTTTTTACCTGATCACCTTCCAACTCCTGTAACGACTGCAATGATAAAATTCGTTTTCCCTGGTAAACACCGTTATTACTTACCATATTTAAAAAGTTCGCAAAATCCTTTAAGCAGGTCCTGGCACCACCGCCCAGCATTGGATTATGGCCAGGGGTATGGTCTACAGGCACAAAATGTGTGCTTTTCATTTCTAAGGGTTGCCCCAGTTTTTCCTGAAAAATGGTCTCCCAATCCTTTCCTGTAGCCAATTCTGCCATGCGCCCTGCCACTTGCATGGCCAATCCGCCATATTTAAATTTTGTACCAGGCAAAGTATCTGCTGGCAAGTTTAGGATGTGGGCTACAGACGCTGTGAGCGTTTGGTAACTATCCGCAGGCAGCCCCTTTGGTTGATAATCCGGATAACCGGCAGTATGGGAAAGCAGCTGCCGAAGCGTGGCATTGCCTTTTACATCTTTAAATTCTGGCAGCCATTTGTTGACCTGGTCATTCCATGACAGCTTGCCCTCTTCTACAACAGCAGCTATTGTTGCAGCTGCCAGCCATTTCCCAGCCGATGCAATGTACTCAACCGTTTCTGGTTTATAATTACCATACTGCTTTTGATAGATAACCTGATCATTTTTTGCAATGAGGATGGATGCCCCATTGTAATAGCCACTATCTACCCAACCATTTATCTTGCGATCCAGATAGGAAAAATCGTATTTCGGCAACGTCAACTTGTGCTGCGCAATAACCACTGAATAGGAAGTTAGCGTTAAACCAAAGCAGCCGAGGCAAAATGCGACACTTCTCTTAGCTATCATTTGTATTAATGTTTTACCTTAAAGAATTTGGCACCAAATAAAAAGATTACGAAATAGCACACTATTGGAAGATAATAAGCCTGTGCTACATCATAATTGGCGATTTTTCCCATAAAATAAGGCATTACTGCACCACCTACTACACCCATTGAGATGAATGAAGAAGCTTGCTGAGTATGTTTTCCCAGATTCTTTAAGCCAAGGCTAAATATGGTAGGAAACATGATGCTAAAAAAGAAGTTTAAGCTAAATAATGCTCCGTAAGATATCCCTCCCCAACTTTGCGCAATGATAACACAGGCCACCATACTGCAGAATGCGAAGATGGCAAGTAGTCTATTTGGTGCAATGAACTTCATAAGGTAAGTTCCAACAAAACGTCCGGCCGCCATACACACCATAAAGAGCGTCATGTTATATCCTGCCCTTTCGTCCGTAAGGTGCATTTTCTCTACGCCGTAATTGATGAAATAACTCCAGGTGCCTGCTTGTGCTGCCACATTAAAAAACTGGGCTACCACTGCCCATACAAAATGGCGGTGCTGAATAAGCTTTTTACCAGGTGTGGTATCCACACTTCCAGCATCCAGATCTGCTGCATGTTCTACGTGAGGATCCGTTAATACAGGTACTTTTAAAAAGAAAAATACAATAGCCACAAATACAATAAATCCACCGAGGCCAACGTACAGCGTTTTTACAGCATCCAGATTATGCACCTCAGCTCCGGAAATTGCACGCAGCAGAAAGTAAGACCCTATTGCCGGGCCTATGATCGCACCAACTGCATTAAAAGACTGCGAAAAATTAACCCGACGGTCACTAGTACGCTGATCTCCCAATGCAGCTGCAAATGGATGCGCCACAGTTTCCAGCGTGGCCATCCCACAACCAAGAATAAACAATGCAATTCTAAAGAAAGTAAATGAGCTGGAATCTGCTGCAGGAACGAATAAAAAAGTACCCGCGGCAAACAAACCTAAACCCAAGATAACACCAGATTTATATCCAAAGCGCTTTAGATACATACCCGCAGGGATACTCATTACAAAATAAGCGCCAAATACAGAGAGCTGAATAAGTCCCGAATCTGCTTTGGAAACGTTTAGTACATTTTGAAAGTGTTTATTAAGTACATCGCTCATGGAATGAGCAACTCCCCAAAGCATAAATAAAGAGGTTACAAATACATAGGTAAACAAGAATCTCTTCTCGGTAAAGGCTGCTTTTTGTGACATGGATTGATATAAATTAGAAATTATTTGGTTAGAAATTTTAAAGGGTTTAATATATAACTTATTTCATTTGTAGCCAAATAGCTTGTCCCCCAGATGCTTTTAAATTTACTTCCAACACGGTGGTATTGTTTATCCGTTTCGTGGTAACCGCAACTTTTGTTGCAGTATTTATTTTATCGTCATCACTATAAATTTTGGCATCAAAAGTCTTTCCCTTTGGCAAAAAGTCAAATTTTATCCTTACCGTTTTTGCTTCCGTATTGTTTAGCGTGCCCAAAAACCAATCGTTGCCTTTCCTCCGGGCTGTTGTAATGTATTGTCCCGGTGCCCCTTGTAAAACTTTGGTTTCATCCCAGGTAGTTGGAATTTGATCCCAGAATTCCAGTTCAGGCTCATCTTTTGAAAAGGAGGGCTCATCATACCAATATAAGGTTTGGATAGGACTGTAATACACGGCAGCCATGGCCAGTTGATGTGCATGAGTTGTTTTAATTCGTTTATCGTAATAACATAGGGTATAATCAGCAGCTCCGGCAATGTAACGGGTAAAGGGCATTACGGTATTACTGGTTGCATCTGGCATTTCCTCATTTCCACGGATCCCTTCAGAGGTCATCAAGTTTGGCCAGGTTCGCTGCTCCCCTGTTGGCCGCCAATCGTCGTGAATATTCACCATAATTTTCGCATCGGCAGCCTGTTGAATTGCTTTTTCCAGCCAGGTAGTCCAGCGGTGTGAGCCAGCCTGTACAAAACCAAATTTCACCCCCTTAACACCCCATTTTTGATAAACCTTAAACAAACTGTCAGATTGCATGTACAATCCCTGAAGATTTACATACAGCCAAACTCCAATGCCTTTTTCTTTACCGTAGTTAATGATGCCCGGTAAGTCAAAATTCGGAATCGCTACCTTCGTTGCATCAGACTTAAAAGAATAAGCAGGCCCATACCACTTCCAGTCAAACAGTATGTATTGAAGATTATGCTTCGCTGCAAAATCAATGTTGGCTTTTGCATCTGCAGTAGTCTGCGTCATCACCCTAATTATTTTGCCGGGTTTAATCCAGCTTTCATCTTTGATTTTTGAAGGTGTATTAAGGTTAAGCAACAAGTAATTGTTTTCAATCAGATCTGTATACTTTTCTGCAACCATAACTACCCGCCAGGGCGTACCAAAAGGAGAAATGAGATCCGCCGGGGTATACATGGAGGTCAAAATCGTATTGGGTTTAGTGGTACTCAGTTTAAACTTGGTTCTGGCATAATCCACCATCTGCGCTTCTGCAAGACAAGCATACAATCCATTAGAAAGCTCAAGGGTTAAAGGGCGTTCGCTCTCATCAGGCCAATTTTTTAAGTTCAACAATTGATACGGTGCCTGCGCCCATGATGCATGCCAGGCCTTCGTATTTTCGGGCATGGTAAACTCTGTGTGCTCTGCCATGATCCTGTAATAAGTTCCCTTTACATTTTCCGGAAAAAAGAACCGGAAAGCAAGGCCTTCGTTATATGCCCGGAACTCAATAAACATTGGATAAATGGAATTGTCTTCCTTTACAGTTTCAATGGTTAGTGCATTATAGTGATCTCTGATTTCTTTACGCTCAGCAGTTACAGGGCTCCAGGTAGTGTCCTTCGTGGAAGTAAAAGCGCCCGTAATTTTCAAATTGTCAAACCACCTTTCCTGCTTATCCACCTTTAAGGCCATGGCCTGTTCACTTAAATGGTTATCCAGTTGAAGGTCCATGCGTGATTCCAGAACAACTGATTTCCCTTTATAATTTACCTGGTAAAAAAAAGCACGCTGGCCTGGTGTTTCCTGCTTTTGAGCGATTTTAATTTCAAGGTTTCTATCCGGAGAATATAGCGTCTTTTCGGAGCCCGGAACAATGGACTGACTGGAGACGGAGCTAAAAGTAAAAAGTAATAAAAAGAGTGTTGTATAGGAAAAAAATAGTTTCATCGTCTATCTGTTGGTTTTAAGTTGTCTATATAGGGGCATAAATACTTTTCCCTATTTTTAGTTTTTTAAGCCGAAGCAAAGCTTCGATATAGTAGTAATCGGCATAAATGATAGCTGCATCTATTTCAGATCCAGCCGGCTTATGTCCTGTGGAATGTAGTAAAAATGCATTATTTGTGGTCCTGCTTTGATAGGCATCAGAGGATAAGCTGCTCAACATCGTTTCCGCTTTTTCACGGTACATACTGGCTTTGGATGGCTCCTTAACCAAGGTAGACAACTCTAATAATGCTGATGCCACCACAGCAGCTGCCGATGCATCCCTCGGTACATTGGGAATGCCTGGATCATTAAAATCCCAATATGGAATTAAATCCGGTGGAAGATCTTTAAGGTAGGTATCAGTTACCTTTTGGGCAAAATCTAAAAACAAGGGATTCTTCGTTTCGCGGTAACACATGGTATAACCATATATGGCCCAGGACTGTCCCCTTGCCCACATGGAATTGTCGGCATAGCCTTGATGGGTTACTCCTTTTATTTTTTTCCCCGTGGCTTTATCGTACACTACCGCATGGTAGGACGTATAATCAGAGCGGAAATGGTTTTTCATCGTAACCAGCGCATGTGAAACCGCAATGTCATAGAGTCGCTTGCTACCTCCATTTTTAGAAGCCCAAAACAGCATTTCCAGGTTAATCATATTGTCGATTATGGTATTGTGCTGTGGCCATTCCATGTTAGGAACTGCTCTTGGCCAGGAAAGTATGGTTCCTACTTTTGGATTAAATAACGTAGCCAACGTGTCTGCAGTTGCCAGTATAACTTTTTTGTATTCCTCATTTCCAGTTAAACGATAGCCGTTACCAAAACTGTTAAAAATCTGGAAACCCAAATCATGATCGAAGGCTTTTTGCATAGAAAGCGGACTAAGCTCCCTTGAAAATTTGTCTGCTGAGGTTTTAAATTTGGGGTTGTGTGTACCTTCGAATAGATACCATAGGGTACCCGGCCAAAAGCCGCTACACCAGTCGCGGTAGTCTACAAACCGCCAGTTATATTCTCCTTCAGCAATACTTCTTGGAATGTTCAGGGAATCGTTGGGTATACTTTTTAGTGTATTTAAAGCCTGTTTTTCACAATAGTTTATAGCATGATCTACTTTGTTTTGGGCAAAAATGTTGGATAAATTAAAGAAGAAAAATATCAGAATATAATTTAGCTTGGATCTGGTCATACTATACGCTTATATACTAAAGACACGTTTAAGTAGGCTTGATACTCATGAAAAGAACAAAAAAGGTGCTTATAAATGCAGAAGGCCATACACTAACATATGGCCTTCTTTCTGATTTTATTATTTCGAAAACATCAATGTTCCGAAGCCGAGCTGGTCGTAGCCGCCACTATTCGGCCCGTAATGACTACCTCCCCCTTCAGGCCGCACTTTTTCTGCGAACAGCTTGCTGTATGTTGCAGTTTTGTTTTTCACCTTTGCATAGTGGTTGTACACCAGCTCCCAGGATGGTCGTATATCTCCACGCCCAACAGCCGACACCTCTGTAAGTGTTTCGGAGTTTGCGCAATTGGCATTAAAATACCTCACATAGGGACTAAATGGAACCGTATAAAGATAGGCACCACCTGCATCCGTATAATTGTATTTTGCAGTATACTCGCACAGGGAAAGGAATTTGTTGTTTTTATAGGCAAACAAATCTTCGCCTACATTATAGGCCATTTGACAGAATGAACCCAACAGCGAGATGACCAAAACGCCATGACCCTGATCTCTGCCACTTTCCTGCCCTTGACCTAACACCTCGCCATTTACATTATGGGTAAATGTGATCGCATTATCTATATTTCCATTGCCTACACCCTTCTTAAAATAGGTTATGGCAAATTCTACCTTGGCCATATCGTCGGTCAAAATTCCGATGCCCATTACGGCACACATATTTGCAGCATCCCAATTGGTCCAATAATGAGACGGACAGGTTCCATTATGCCGGTTTAGGAAGTCTGAGGCTGTGGTATAGAACAAGTCCAGCATCCATTGCTTATAGGCGCTAAAATCAGCCGGAGCCCAGCCACTGTATCCTCTAACCAATTCTGCCGCATTGGCAAAACTCAAGCCATAAATACCAGACGCAAGCGCTTTATTACTGTCACCATTAATCGACTTGCAAACGCGGGCCCAGGCATTTAAAATTTCTACCGCTTTAGCAGCATACCTATCGTCGCCAGATAGTCTCCATTTTAATCCCATTTGGTAAGCCGCATGAGAGTCACGCATTGCATTGGCATAGTTATCTGCTTCGGGCTCCTCTACAGAACCACCTCCACGGATCAGTTTTACCGTTGGACTAGGCGTGTAGCTTAGACTCAGTAATGTACTGCTGTTTAATTTATCATAACCTTCTTTCCAGGGCGTAAGGCTGGCATCAACCTTTGATTTAACAAAAGTAAAATCTGCCGCCGTGTGCAACATTCCCGGGTGTGCAATTGCAAGTTTCCCTGTAATTACAGGCTCATCAGTTTTTTCTGCCTGAGGATTCACCAGTTTGTAGAAGTCTCTCTTACAAGACATAGATACCAGGACCAGTAATACTACCGGGATGGAAATTTTTATAATATTCTTAATCATAACAAAATCTTTTTCTGTTTAATTGATGTATGCTTGTAGCTCGGCTACGGTTTTAAATGTTTTTATCCAATACACCGGATACGGAGATAGCGGATTTTGTGCTACCGGCATATCAGCTACACCGACACTAATTTGGGTAAAGGTGTAAGCAGCGGTGGTTGGAAGGGTAAAACCACTTGTACCAAAAGTATTGTTTGCACCCATGTCCGCATAGTAAACCGTCAGCCCGTCTTTACCCGTTAAAGAAGGCATTACATTGTTTCCTCCTCCGGTAGTCTGTTTCCATCTTCCCTGGTTGGTATCAAAAAATACATTACCGGCAGATGGTAAAGGCCTCGTAAACTTAAAGGCAATAACCGGATACTTACCAATATTTAAGGTGGTATTTGTTCTCCTAAAATCTCCCCTGCGGTTTGGTCCTGCAGCATTGTTAAGCGTAACCCAGAGAATATTATTTTGAACTGCAGCTGTTGATCCCGTAGAAGCAGCAATCCATCTTGGTGTTACACCGTCGGCAAAGGAATCGTTGATTTTACCCTCTACTACGGTAATTGCCAGGGTAGCTGTTACATTACCGCCGTCTGTGCTTGTTCCTGTTATTACAGCCTGACCAACTGCCACTCCAGTTACAATTCCTGTGCTGGTAACTGTTGCAATACTGGTATTGCTGCTTGTCCAGTTTACCAATTGCTTGGTTGCAGCAGCAGGAGAAACACTGTAATCTATTACGAATCTTTCATCTACAGCTATTCCGTCGGTTAAAATGCTATTCACGGTAATAGATTGAATAGGTACTATATCAATCACAGTAACTGCAACGGTGGCCCTTGCACTGCTACCATCGGCAGGTTTTATGGTAATCGTAGATGTACCCGGGGCTACTCCAGTAACAACTCCATTCTGATCTACTGTGGCAACAGCGGTGTTACTACTAGTCCAGTTTAATCTTTTATAAGTGGTATTTGCAGGTGCTATTGTTGTTGTAATGGTTGTTTTTACTTTTGGATAAGTACTTAAGGTTGCAGGAGCAGGAATTATGCTTGTGGCATAAATCACCCTGTCTATCACCGTAACCTCTACACTTGCCTTACGTAAACCTCCATCGGTAGATTGTGCGGTAATTATTGTGGTACCCAGTCCGGCAGCGGTTACAACACCGCTTTGACTCACTCTGGCAATGTTTGCATCCGCAGTACTCCACTGGAGCTTACCATTGGTAGGTGATTGTGGGCTGGATGACAAAGTTAAAGTAGTATCCTTACCCAATAGCAAAGGGACATTGGCATCCTGATTAATAACGAGTGTATTTACTAAGGTATTTTCTTTGGCGATTTCATCAACCCAGCCATTTTCTTTGCATGCAGAAATGCAGCAAAGCAGGGCAAGGCTCATCATAAACGAAAGACCAACACTCCAGATATTTATTGATTTAATGCGTTTCATATATTTAAATATTAAATTTTACCAATTTGGATTTTGCCCCAGCTTGGGATTAAGTTTTAACTGATCGGCGGGAATGGGGTACAAATAATTTCTGTCCGCCCAGGTTCTTCCCGACTCGAAAATGATCACACCCTCTGCATTTTTTGGTCGGTTGAGTGTTACGCCCCACACTGCCGCAGTAGCATATTCAGTTCCAGTGTATTTGATTCCCAAAAAATCTTGCGGCATCTCGGTTTCAGCAGTTTTCCAACGCTTCAAATCGTCTATCCTAAAGCCTTCGTTGTAAAGTTCTACTGTTCGCTCTCTTCTTATTTCAGTTCGCATGTCCAAATTATTAGCGGTTGCAAAAGCATTACTAAGTTTAGGCATAGTTGTGTTCACCCGGTTTCTAACCAGGTTAAGTGAAATGTCTAAATCCGCGTCAGAGATTGCACCATCACGCTCAAATACCGCTTCCGCATAGATCAGCAGAACTTCTGCATAGCGTATAATTGGGAAATCGTAACCTTCAAAGTTATCTGTAACCTTCCGTTCGGCATTCCATTTTTGATTGTTATAACCGGTACCCGAACTAGAAGGAATATAAGATTTAAATACTGCTGTAGTTAAGTCTGCAGCATCTCCTAGCCAGGTTACTCTTCCAAGGTCATTAGACCAGTATGCTTTTCGGGGTGGCATTAGCGTATGCTTCATGCGGTTGTCCCTGTTTTGATACTCTGAGGTAATGGTATTGTAGCCTTGAAATTGAGTGTTATTGGCATTATTTATAGGCAATCCATTTTGGCTTAGGTATAAATTGGCAAACTTACGTGCAACCAACACAACGTTGGCAAATTGTCCATGGCTAATGTTCGTTCCAATAGGATTTAAGATCTCGTCATGTCTGTTGCTAAAAATATACTCTTTATTGGCGCTTTTGGTAATGCCGGCAGGATTTGATTTTGCGTCTTCTAGTACAAACATATACTTCTGGGCAGAATCCCCTAAAATTGCAGGCTTAAACAATTCGTATTGCGTGCTGGTCATTACTCCTCTGGCTGCAGTTACCGCAATCTCCAGAAGTGAAGTAGCGCGGCTAGTGTTGTTCCTGAACTTTTGCCATGTACCCTCAAACAAGGCAACTCTCGCTAAAAAAGCTTGTGCAGCGCCACGGCTTACCCTGCCTTTATCTCCTGCAGCGATCAAATTCTCCAGAGGTAGATTTGGGATGGCCGCCTGCAGATCGGCAATAATGAAGTCCGTCACTTCAGACCTGTTGTTTCGCTTAGCGAACAAAATCGGATCATTCACATCAAGAACCCTATCTACGATTGGTGCATCACCGAAGAGCTGTAACAAGTCAAAATAGACGTAGGCCCTGAAAAATTTTGCCTCTGCAACATATTGCGCAACATCTGCAGGAACAGCATAACTCGAAGCATTCAACAACAAAATATTTGTTAGCCTAATCTTTGCAAATGCCCCGGAAAAATTGCCATCATTAGCAGAATTAGAGTTGGTTCCGTTGCTAAATTGATTGGGCGTAAGGTTAGAAATCAAATCAGAACGGTAGTCACTATGTGGGTTATCGTTGATCACACTTCTGAAATCGGCCCGCCAATCATAGAATTTATTCGCGAATAGCTTAAATTCGCTGGCAGTCTTCCAGAAATTTCCGTCTGCGATCTTATCAAGGGGATCGAGATCTGTGATTTTATTGCAACCAGCAAGCCCCACACACAAGATGGCAATCAAGAATAGCCCTATAGTATATTTTTTAAAATTCGTTTTCATGGTTATAAAATTAAAATGCTGCATTGATACCTACAGTTACTGTGCGACTAAAAGGATAGCGTTGTATCCCTGAGGCAACTGTCTGCGTGGCCTCCGGATCCCAACCGTCGTTGATTTTAGTTGTTTCCCATAAATCCTGCCCAGCTGCATAGATCCTTAACTTTGAGAATACTTTTGTTTTTTTGATCACAGATTCTGGTAAGGTATAACCAAGCACAATGTTCTTCAAACGCAAGTAAGCACCATTTTCAACAGACCAGGACGAGGCCTGATAATTATAGGTATTGATTACCCCGTTTGTGGAATACTTAGGGAAAAATGCATCGGTATTTTCCGGTGTCCAATGGTTGCCAACTGACTGGTTGGTGGTATTCAAATACACAGATCTAAAAGGCTGTCTCCAGTTTACATCATCCCTGAATATTGTTCTTGCCGTAGCACCTTGAAAAATCACGGAGCAATCAAAACCTTTATATGCCGCGCCCAGATTAAATGAATAAGATATCTTAGGATCATCAGTACCCAGGTAGACTAAATCATCATACGTTAACACTCCATCGCCATTTGAATCTTTGTACATATTGTCACCAACACGAATGGCATTGGTCAATCCGATGGTATTTCCCACCAAATATTTGGCGAAGTAGGCTGAACGTTGTTCTTCATTTTGGATCTTACCATCATATTCCAAACCTACGACAGAATTTAAAGGGAAAGACTGCAATGCGCCTATTCTTCCTCCAGTTGAAAGGATATTTGCCCCTCCATAATCAACTAATTTGTTTTCCGCAAAAGTGAATACCCCGCCTATGTTATAGGAGAAATCTCCCTTTCTATCGGCCCAGTTTAGCGTAGCCTCATATCCATTGCCTTTAAATTTTCCAATGTTGGCTTCTGGTGCAGTGGCACCCAATACGGCCGGATACTGTGCAGAAAGGAACATGTTATTGTTCTTTTTGATGAAGTATTCCAAAGTACCTGATAATCGACTTTTTAACAAAGCAAAATCCAATGCGAAGTTATAATTATGAATGCGCTCCCAGGTACGGTCGTAAGAAACCAAATTTCCAAATGTAGTAACATTAGTTACTTTTCCTGTACCAAGATAGGCGCCACCGCCGGATGACTGCGTATATAACTGTACGCCATCATAGATATTTATACCGGTCTGATTACCAACAATTCCATACGAAGCCCTTAATTTTAACTCATCAAAAATCTTTAGGTCTTTTACAAAACTCTCCTCGCCAATTCTCCAGCCTCCGGAAAAGCCATAAAAAAGGTTCCACCTGTTTTGACGTGCAAATTTAGATGATCCATCATAACGCCCGTTTACCTCAAACAGATACTTACTTTTATAATTATAGTTCAATCGCGAAAAATAAGAGCCCATTGCATACTGTTCTCTTCTGGGATCGGGACTGACCGTAACTACGCCAGCTCCATTTATGGTAGACAAGGAACTATTTATATCCAGTACCTTGGTTGAGTAAGAATCATAATTATTAAACTCATACTGTCCTCCTAAGGTAGCGGAGAAATTGTGCACCTCCTTAAAGGTCTTGTTGTAATTTAAGTAAGAGGATGCAGAATAGAAATCGGTAGAGGCAGTAGACTTTTGATAAAAGCTATTGGCCTGAGTTGGGTTATTTTGAATCGGCAAATCACCTTTATAATTGTACCATTCGATCTTATTTGACTGTATATCACGGATTGCACTATTGATGTTTAAGCCTACCGTAGTTACCCACTCCAATTCCTTGGTTACTTTAAATTTAAAGTTCTCACTAATGTTTGTTGACCTAACCTTAAGCTGATTGTCGCCGCCAAGCTCGGCAAACCAATTTGGGGTGTATTGCCCGCCCCAGGCATATGGCTTTCCATTTAATGTTGCAGATGGGAACCCTGGCTGGGGATATCCTTGACCCAAAACATTTGTTATCATTGTAGGAACTACTTGATTTTGGTTGCTATAACTGATCACCGATTCAATGGTAAAGCGGTCTGATACCTTGAAGTCATTGTTTAAACGAAAATTATAACGTTTGTTGGTATTGTTGCCCCAGCGTAGCGTACCTTCATCTGATAAATAGCCAAGTGATAAACGATAACCAGCTTTTTCCGTTCTTCCGGAGATGCTCAGATCATTTTGGGTAGTAGCCGCGGCACCCCACAAAATATCGGTCCAGTTGTTGTCTAAAAACACAAAATCCTTTACATCTGTAAAAGCAGATTGTATGGGTGCATTAGCTGGATCTCTTGTATCAATGTATCCTCCTTTATTTTGAAGCGCAAGCCTGGCATAACGAATCCAGACGTCATTTTCGCCTAAACCATCATTTGTGCGGGCATCTATAACTCCTTCCGCCCATTCGTCCATCGTCATGAGTCGTGGCTGCAGTCCTGTTTTTTTGTAGCTATATAAAGAACTAAATTCAACTGCAGCTTTTCCAGATTTCCCTTTTTTAGTGGTCACCAACATTACGCCACCAGCAGCTCTTGAACCATAGATTGCCGCTGCTGCATCTTTCAGGAAGGAAACGCTTTCAATGTCCGAAGGGTTAATTAACCTTAATTCTCTAAAACTATCATAAGCGATACCGTCGATAATAACCAAAGGCTCAACCGACTTAACTGATACCGAACCCCTCAATTTAATCGCCCAGGATTCATCTCCCGCTGCCCCAGAGCCCCGGGTAATAATTGCGCCGGGAACCTGTCCTTGCAAAGCTTGTAATGGACTGGCCAATGCACCTCTGTTTTCGAATGCTTTTGAACTTACAGTAGCCACAGATCCTGTTAACGTTTCCTTTTTCTGGGTACCATATCCCACCACCACCACTTCACTAAGATCCTGACTTACTCCCGCTAAATTTATGGTCATGTTGTTTGTCGCCACAACTTCCTGCGTAGTATATCCGATATAAGAAACCTGCAATATTGCTCCCGGTAAAGCTGTTAATTTAAAATTCCCATTAACATCCGTCATGGTTGCCGTTTTGGTATCTTTAACTTTGACAGAAACCCCAATCAGGGTTTCATTGGTTTTTGAATCAACTACTTTTCCCTTCAGTTCTTGCTGCGCAGCGGCCCCCTGACCCATACACAGCATTAAAAGAATGAAAAAAGAGAAGCTCCCGCATTTTTGTAAAATACTCTTCATACTTGGTTTGTTATTATTTGGTTATTATTATTTATAATTTTGATTTCTTCTCTTGCCCGAAGCTCGGTTTTTCTACTGCCATTTTCAAAGCTATTTTTGCCCAATGTTCCATTACTTTTTTTGAGGATATATTTTCCTTTCTAAAAGAGAATGGCAACTCTGGGTTGCTTTCATCACCGGTATCATTCCTTTGCTTCATAATCCTAAGACAAGGAAAAGCACCGTACATACTCAATAATTTTTAGGCAGCATATATATTGGATAAATTTGCACTTTCCCTTAAAATTTGCACTGCTCTGTAAACATGATTTACCACAGACTGGTAACGAATCCCTGTAATTTCTGCAATTTGCAGATAATCTAATTCCTGGTAAAAACGCATATAAATAATTTCCCGTTGTTTGGCTGGAAGTTTATTTAATGCGGCATGCAGCAGGCCCTTCAGCTCTGACTCATGCTCCTGAGAGACCATTAACTCTTCTTTAGAGAATTCCAACTCTGGTTCGGGCATATCCTCTAATTTTGTTGCTTTTAATTGTGTACTGCGAATGTGGTTTAACATCATAGCGCGTACAGACCTGTAGAAATATGCTTTTACATTCTTAATGGCTCCGATATGACACTTATTTTGCCAGAATTTCACAAACAGGTCCTGTAACAGGTCCTCTGCTAAATCTGGATCTTTAATCATTTTAAGGGCGTAGTTAAACAATCTAGGATACAGTTGATGATGAAGTAAGGCAAAGGAATCTTCTGCACCCTTTCTTGTATTGTCCCATAAAACTATCAATTCGTTGGCTTTGTCCATAACACTAAATATTTGGCTGATACGAATATGAAGTGTTATGGAAAATTGCAGGTGTGTAAACTCGTAAATTAGGAGTGCATTTTCGATACCTGCCTTAAAAAGGCAATTAGGGGCGCTTTTTTATTTCATTTTTGACCTTGTAGCGTTTGGTAAATGACTTTCTATGCTTCTTTATAAATTCTGAAGGGTTCAGCTGAAATACTTTTAGAAACTGCTTACTAAAATATTTCGAATCATTGAAGCCTGTTTCAAAAGCAACTTCATTGACGTTATATTCCGTATTGATCATAATCTCTGCTGCCTTGCGGAGCCTGATGAAACGAATAAATGCACTGACGGACTGCCCTGATATAGACTTTACCCTTTTATACAAATTAGAATGGCTCATACCAATTTCATCTGCAAGCGCCTGGATGCCAAAATCCGGATCATTTAAGTGCTGTTCTACAATGACAATGCAACGGTCAAGGAATTTTTTATATTCCTCCGAAATCGTAATCACATTAGATTGCAAGGTGATTTCGTTATAAAAATAACGCTGAAGGTGGTTTCTATTTTTCAATAAATTGGCGACGCGGGCAATAAGATAAGCCTTTTCAAAGGGCTTGCCGATATAATCGTCTGCCCCACCCTGCATGCTCTTTAATTTCAAATCCTGAGATGAACTGGCCGTCAACAAAATGACAGGGATGTAAGATAACGCAGGATCTGCCTTAATTTTTTCACACAATTCTATCCCATCTATACCCTGCATTTTAAAATCCGTGATAATCAGGTCCGGCAACTTTTCTCCTGCTATCTTCAAACCATCTTCGCCATTCTCTGCTTCATAAATCAGGTAACTTGATTTAAAAATACTTTTTATGTATTTCCTAATGTCTTTTTCGTCGTCTACGATCAAAATCGATTGCTGATCGCTTACTAAATCATCTGACTGATATTCCATTTCCTGGACTTCTTCTTGATCTAAGAAATCGGCAGGCAATAGTTCATTTAACAGTACAGATTCGCTGGTACCTTCATCTGCAAAGTTCACATCCGGAAGATGGGTATAGCCCTTTAATAATTTAAAGTAAAATATGGTACCCAGTCCCAGTTTACTTTCATAATATAATTCACCATTATGAGCCTCCGTAAACTGTTTGGCCAGATATAAACCAATTCCGAATCCCGGTTTTGAAAAGTTATCTGTACGTTTGGCCTGGTAAAAGCGCTCAAATAATTGTGTACCGGCATCCTCAGGTATTCCATGACCAGTGTCTTCAACGGCTACCAGTACTTCTTCATTTGTTTCAGACACCCTAAAAATTACCCTTCCTTTTGTGGGCGTATACTTCAGTGCATTAGAGATTAAGTTAAATAGAATAATCTCAACTTTTTCACGGTCAGCAAAGACTTGCAGATCATCATTCTCAAAAACAAAATCATATTGAATATTTTTAACGTTGGCCTGCTGAACAAAGCAGAGGTATACCTCTTTACAAAGGTCGTAAAAGTTCAATTGCGAAGCGTTGATCCGGTCTGAGCCTGTATCTGTTTTTCTAAAAAGCAGCAATTGGTCTACAAGACTCAATAACCGTCTCGCATTACGGTACACGATGTTTAGTTCTTTGTTGTCCTCAGGTTGTCGGGAATTAAATTTTTCGATTAAATCTTTTACCGGATTAATGATCAGCGTAAGTGGAGTACGGAACTCGTGCGAAACATTGGTAAAAAAAGAGAGCCGCTTTTCTGTCAGTTCTTTCTCCTTTTCATTGATCACCTTTTCCTTCTCCCTTTCTGAGCGCTCTCGTTCATACTCTGCCTTTTCACGCTGTGCATTCAAATTTGCAATTTTTACCTCATACTTTAATTTTGTTTGCTTTGCCCTATAAAGCAAGTAAACATACACCAGAGAGGCTGTAATGCACAGATAGCCTAAGTAAGCCCACCAGGATCTATACCATGGAGGCAACACAATAATTCGAAGTTGAATTTCCTGGCTGCCCCAATTCCCTTCGGGGTTAGTGCACCTCACCCTAAAAACGTAATGTCCTTCATCAATGTGCGTATAAACCGCTGTTCTTTCTTCCCCATTGTTGTTCCAGCTTCTGTCCCATCCTTCCATAAAATAGGCGTATTTTATTTTATTTGGAGACGAATACTCTAAAGCCGTAAAACCAAAGGAAAATACAGCTTTATCATATGGAACTTTTAGCTCCAGAATCTTGTCACTTGATTTTTTTGAAACGTAAAACCGGTCATCTTCAATCGATACGTTATTAACAGCTATATTGGTTAACAAAAGTTTTGGCGTACTATTCACCGTTTTAATAGCGGATGGCTGAAACAAATTAAAACCTTTAATACCTCCAAAAACCATTTCATTAGACCTTAGCTTTAGGGCCGAATTGAATTGGAACTGATTACTTTGAAGGCCATCGTTTTGATAAAAGTTTTTAAAGGACCTATCCTTCAGGTTAAACCTTGATACGCCATTAAAAGTAGTTAACCAAAGATTTCCTTCATCATCATCTGTAATTGTAAGTACCGAATTGCTGCACAGGCCATCATGGGTAGTATATCTTTTTACAATCTTTTTTAATTTCCTATCAAATAACAGGAGTCCACCATCTTCAGTACCTAACCATAAATGACCCTGGCGATCTTCCTTAATGTCCCTGACTAAAAACCCGATGCTATAAAAATTGTGCTTTTTGTTTTTTTTATCAACTTGAACGAGCTCAGACAAATTTCCGCCCCATAGGTTTCCAGCAGAATCCTCTGTAATCGAAAAAAGATCGGACAACCGGAGGTCAAAAAGCTCAAAAACATCCTTTTCCCTGTTCAATCGGTATAAACCACCCAAGAGACTTCCTCTACGTAAGGTAGCTGCCCAAAGCATCTTTTCCCTGTCTTCAAACAGATCAAAAACAACAACGCTTTCTATTCCAGATTCAGGGTTGACACATTTGTATCGTTTAAAACTATTTGAAGAACGATTATATCTGTTGATGCCATCAAAAAAAGTTCCTACCCAAATGTCATTCTTGTAATCTTGCAGTACCGATGTAATGTAATTTCCAGAAATTGATTCGGGATTGGCAGGATTGTGCGTGTAAAGCTCAAACGACCCTACCTTACGGTTCCATACATTAAGCCCAAAATTTTCTGTTCCTATCCAAAGCTTACTTTCCGTATCTTCAAACATCGCAGAGACTGCATTATTAGAAAGACTATTCCTATTGCCTGGTTCATGTCTAATGGTTTTAAAAATGCTTTTGTGTGGATCAACTACATTGATGCCCATCAAGGATGTGCCAATCCATTTTCTGCCATCTTTATCTATGTAAATTGCATAGATGGTGCCAGCACCAACCATATAATTTGTGCTAGAGCCGACTACCGGGTTGAGTTTTTTTTCGTTGAGGTTATAACTATAAATGCCACGCTCATGGGTACCAATCCAAAGATTTCTATTCCGATCAATTGCCAGACTAAAAATACTTTTATCAGCTATGGGCTTCAGCGGCCCAATCATCGTTTTTAATAAGGCATCATACCTGTACAATCCCTTATTAGAGCCAATCCAGATGTTGTTTTCATCCATTTCCAAACAGGTGGCCAACGAAACCGTGGTATCTACCAAAGAAATTTTCCGGGTTCTATAATCAAGTTTACCTAAGCCTAAATTTTGAACAAATACCCATACGATTCCATTCCGGCTAATTTTTACCGATTGTATCCCATATTTTTTCGTCTCGTTTCCGTTTACGATTAGTGGAACCTGCTCTGCAACTAAACTCCCTTTTTTGCAATAAAGCAGGCCCAACCCTTCAGTTCCAATAAAAACGTTTCCTTTTTTATCTGGTAAAATATTTCTGACAACTTCCCTAATGGGTACGTTCTGTCCAGTCAAAGAATGGTAGCTAACCGTAGAAAATTCTCCAAAAAGATCGTTATATACGCTGATACCATGGAGCGTCCCTATCCATAAATTGTTATCAATATCATTAACAATGGTAGAGATACTATTGCTTACTAAAGAATTAGGGATATTAAACTTATTTCTAAATGTTTTAAAGTTATATCCGTCAAACCGGTTTAAACCATCCCTGGTACCAATCCACATAAAACCTTTATGGTCCTGATAAATACACCTTACGTTATTATTTGACAGTCCATCATCTATGTCCAAATAATCCATAGACTGGCTGTACGCCGGGTATATAGCTAACCTGGTTAACAGTAAAATTAAGAAACACAGAAATACCCTCACCTGATGTAGATTATAATTGGAGCCCTAAATATAGTCTTTTACAGCTTTTGATGCGATAGGCTGCTATTTTTCAGTTTCAATCTTGCGGCTATCATTATCAAGACAAGTAAGCCGCAATTTTATACTCTTACTTTTCCACTACATCATAAACCAATACTCTTTCCCACAGGTGGCTGTAGTTTTCAATAAACGCCAGGTGCAGGGGATGTGATTGATAGGCAGCTTGTCCTTCAAGGTCATCAAAAAATAACAGTTCAGACACGTCCCAGCTATTGTCTACTACTGCCCTCTTTTCTGTACTGGCGGCAATACCTACATGTAAGCCCCGTACTTCTGGTATTTTTGAAAGCGCTTTAACACCGCTTATCAATTTTGCCTGATCTTCTTTTGATCCTGGATTTTTCAGCCAGAAAAACACGTGATGTACCACTGGATAGTTCTTCATAAGAATTAAAACTAGGAAACCTTACCGAGGTTTCAAAATTACCGGAAAGAATGTATCTTTAAAAACCAGATGTAACCCTATGAAAAGCTTAAACCGTATTGCCAAAGCAAGCACATTAATTTTATTGATCTTCTGCGTCTTTAGCGCATCCGCCAGAAACTATCCCAAGGTACTTATTTTTAGTAAAACAGTTGGTTATCACCACCAATCTATAGCCACAGGAATTACAGCCATTCAGATGCTTGGAAAGGCAAATAAATTTGAGGTAGATACCACTACCAATGCCTGCTTATTTACTGCCGCATACCTTAAACAATATAAAGCAATCATTTTTTTAAGCCCTACAGGGGATGTGCTGAACGATGAGCAACAACTGTCTTTTGAAAAATACATACAAAGCGGCGGAGGTTTTGTGGGCATACATGCCGCAACAGACTGCGAGTTTAACTGGCCATGGTATGGAAATTTAGTAGGTGCATATTTTAGCGCTCATCCCAGTCAGCAGGAAGCAGTAATACAAGTTAAAGATGCTAAGAACATCGCTACGCGGCACCTTCCTTCAAATTGGAAGCGCAAAGATGAATGGTATAATTTTAAATGGGTAGCCAAAGACCTGCACATTTTACTGAACCTGGACGAGAAAAGTTACGATGCAGGCAAAGGTAAAATGGGTGCTGAACATCCCATAGCCTGGTACCATACCTATGATGGTGGCAGGGCTTTCTATACCGGCCTCGGCCATACAGAAGCCTCTTATGCCGACCCGCTTTTTTTAAAGCATTTACTCGGCGGGATCAAATATGCAATGAAGTAAAATCTACTGATGAGCCGATTAAATTCCTTAATCGGCTCATGACTTACAACTGGCAATTTCCCGAATGGCCTCACTTCACTTATCATCTAGAAAAAGTAAATGATAAAATGCTGGCAAGTACATAAGCATCACCAAGGCCTCCAAAGCTACCGCCACGCGCGACCTCCAAAATCTGGTAGAGATTGGCGTATTAATGCAAGAAGGATCAGGTAGGTCTGTGCATTATCAATTGAATATTTAGCACGAACTATTTTTAAAACATATAGGTGCTGAGCCTACTTTTACACACTTGTTTGATAGGCACATTAACAGTGACTGAATTATAATTTGGATTCCAAACATTTTAACGCATTATGATGCATAGCTCCTTCTATATTTTTCCGTCAATAAAACAATACCTAAATTGTTTAGATCCGCCAACGGGACTACTTCAATCTGACAGGGAAGAAATAAAGAAAAATAAAGACTACTAAATTTGTAGTATTTAATATTAGTGTTATATTTGCAGTGTCAAACAAGGCCAAAGAAATCATTTCCAGCTTTATTTGATGGCTTCAATTATAATCAAGATGAGTTACAAACAAATAGACAACAGCGCACGCAGTGATCAGGAATTGCTTAGCCTGATCCTAAATGACGACAAAGATGCTTTCAAAGAACTGTTTCATAAATATTACAAACAGGTATCCTTCCTGGTTTCTAAACTGATCAGTGACGAGGTCATTTCTTTAAATATCATTCACGATGTTTTCTTAGAAGTTTGGAACAACCGGCACCAAGGCATCACCAGTCCGCTAAATGTTCATCTCTTTGCATTGACTTGTACAAAAATTTACGAATCCCTAAATAACACCGAAAAAGAAATAGAGGTTAAAACAACATCTCCAAGGGAGTGGTTTATCGGACTGTTTAAAACACAGCGTTTGGCCCTGAGGCAATAAACAGCATATAGTCATGTGGCCGAGAGGATAGGTAAGGGTCTGCAAAACCTTCTACGACGGTTCGATTCCGTCCATGACGTCAATAAGCCGGGAGCTGATCTCCCGGCCCTATAATCTTAATTTGCCATAACATCCGTACCGAAATACTTTGAATTATGATACAACAAGATGAGCATAGCTGCAATTGCCTTTTCAAACAGCACAGGCTTGCCATTCCAATGTAGTACACTTTCAAGATCAAATTCATCTGTACCATTTTTATCAAAAGCTTCGTATAAAGTAAAATCGAAAGTGCCTTCAGTATTATTAAGTTCGATAAACCAGGAGAAGGAGCATAGCTGATAAGGTGGCTGGAATATTCGCCGGCCATTCTTAATCAATTTGTAAATTGTTTCTGGCTGATTCGATTCAGTTTATCCTTGATAATTCCAAAATCCCTTCCCTTTAAGGCCGCAGTAGGTCATGTTAGATCAAGCGCCGGATTTTAGATTCCAGATCATTCATGTCAAAAGGCTTGGCAATATAATCGTCAGCTCCTACACTCTCCGCAATTGCCCTCCCTTCAGCACTTGCAGAGTACATGATCACCGGCAATGCGTCGAATTGTGCATCTGCCTTAATATTCCTGAGCACCTGGTCACCTGAAAGAAGAGGCATCCATATGTCCAATAGCAATAGGTCTGGTCGCTCTCGCTCCAATCCTTTTAACACATTCAAACTATTGGCCTCCGTGATGACCTCGAAGCCATATTCGTCAATGATCATTTCCATCATTTCCAGGATCCCCGCATCATCATCACAAATCATGATTTTCTTAGACATTTCCCTTCTCCTTTCCATGATAATTGATAGGCAAGGTAAATGAGAATACCGATCCTTCTCCCGGCTCACTTTCCACCCAAAATGAGCCACCGTGATTCTTGATGATCTGATCACAGATGTAGAGTCCAATCCCCATGCCCGGATAATTCTTCTGTATGGCCCCTACCCGATAAAATCGCTCGAAGATTTTCTTTTGTTCATCCTCTTTAATCCCCATTCCGTAATCTTTTACGGAAACCTTGATGAAATCACTCACTTTCGATACGTAGATCTCCACTTCATCGGCCTCTGGTGAATATTTGATTGCATTACTGATCAGGTTGGTCAGCACCTGAATGAGGTGCGATTCATCCCCAAAATACGGAATACCCGCTTTACCCTTAGAAATGATTCGGTAATTAGGTGTAGCAGTTTGCATACCTTCGATTGCTTCACAAACCATTTGATCAAAATCAAAATGCTCTTTATGTAACTCTATATTTCCGGATTGAATCCTGGATACGTCCAGCAGTTCGCTGAGCAATTGATTTAAACGTTCCACATACATCCCGGTCTTGTCTACTACAGACCTGAATTTATCACTGGCCTGCTCAGGGATCAGGCGCTGCATCATCTGCACATAGCCAACCACTGTGGTTAGCGGAGTTTTCAATTCATGACTGGCAATAGACAGGAAATCATCCTTTCTTTGTTCAATTGCACGCCTTTCAGTAATGTCTTCTATGGCTAGTAAAATCCGGTCTTTGAACTTCCCTTCCAGCTCCACACGGTGTGCGTTCAAAAGCATCAGCTTTCGGCCTATGTACGGAAATTCATGTTCCACTTCATAATCTAAAACGGGATTGTTGGTAGGAAGGATATCCTCCATCATTTTTCTTAGCTCGGGGATATCCCATTGCCCGTTACCAAGATCATAAAGCAACTTACCCTTGGTTTCATTGATGCTTACTTTGAAAGTATTTAAAAAGTGGTTGTTTGCACTGAGCACCTTGTAATCCTTATCCATCACAATTAGACTTTCGCGAATAGTCTCCACAATGCTGGAAAGGTATTCTTCACTTTCCCTGAGCATCCTGGTCCGCTCGGTCACTTTAAGTTCAGTATCCTTATAATTTTGTTCAAGTTCCTGCTCAGCTTTAACCCTGGCCGAGACATCATTCTGAACGCCGATGAAGTGCGTCACTTCACCTAAATCGTTCTTAACCGCAGATAGGTACAGTTCATTATAGAACAATTTTCCCTGTTTGGTATAATTGCGGATTTGCACAACGCAATTTTCGCCGTTATCCAGCGCCCGCCTGATGTCAAATCGCGCCTCCTGATTGCGGTCCTGGCTTTGCAAAAACCGACAGTTGCGACCAATGATCTCTTCCCTGCTGTAACCTGAGATCCGCTCGAATGCAGGATTGCAGTAGATGATGGGATTGTCCGGCAACAGATTTTCAGTGATCACGATACCTGTATTCGTTGCGTCTAATATATTGACCAGCAGCATAGGATCCGGGCTGCTCTGCTTAATATCAAATGGCATAAACTATATTTGTCTAATAAACGCAAATCTACAAAGTTTTGTTTAAGAGAACCAAAAAAAAGCTCTACAACTAGAATGAATGAGGTATAAAGAAGTTGAAAGTTGAGTTGGACCATCTGGGTACCCGCAGGCAAAACTTATTAAAACATCTAAATCTCGTATAGGCATTTTCTCCGCAAAATATCCATGCCAACTCGATTCAGGGCGAAATACCTAAACAAAAAAACAATAAACTAAAATTTTGTTTAGACCCATAAGTAAATGGGTCGATAATTGCTTATTCTTGCATTGCGAATAGCGATGGGACAATTTATTTTCTATAAGACTGCGTTTTAGCATTAACATCACAATGAAAATGAGAATAGATTCACTTCTTCAGTTACATTCAATACGCCAACAGCAGACTAAAACCTGGTTTCAATTTACCGTACCTTTGTTCCTTGCGATTATTGCCACCTGGGTTACGCTAAACCCACTTTTTGAAGTAAATTACCGCACGCCATTTTTGCTTTACTTCGCAGTAATCTTTTTGAGTGCTTTTTTCGGTGGGAGTCGCTCCTCACTTATCGCTACTTTAAGTTCGGTAGTTTTGTCACTGCTCTTTATCCTACCGAGATACCAGCCTAGTTCAGAGGTTTTTGTAATGGCAACCCTGATTTTCTTCATAGAGGGTTTGTTACTTTCACATCTGTTTAACCGAATAGAACGTGCGCAGAGCGATTTGAGAGACAGCGAACAGCGGTTTCGCGGAATCATAGAAAAAAGCGCTGAAGGTGTAGTCATGACCGATAGGGACGGAAAGATCGAATACCTCTCTCCATCCGTGTCCGAAGCCATCTCCAGCCCAGAAGGGAGCATTATTGGAACACCAATCTCCAATTTTATTCATGCCGACGAAACTTCATTTAGGGAAAAACTAGTCAGCCTTAAACAAGGAAGAATTAGCGAATTTGATTTCCTGACTCGGTTAAAGACAGCTGATGAACGCTTCGTTTGGATAGAAGGTACCGCTATGAATCTTTTACAGGAAAAGTCCATTGGTACACTAGTTTTTCAATACCGGGATGTGAGCAGTCGTGTTGAACTGGAAATGCAGAAAGATGATTTTCTGCATCTTGCTTCCCATGAATTGAAAACCCCAATCACCTCCATAAAAGGCTTCATTCAGGTACTAAAAAAACGACAGCTAAAAGAGAACCGCGGAGATGACACTGCAATGCTTGAACGCATTGAACACCAAGTTGAAAAGTTAGTTAAACTAGTAAACGATTTGCTTGACATGACCAGAATTAAAAACGGAGAAATGTCCTATCACTTCGAAGTTATAGACTTCAATGAATATATTACAAAACTTTTTGACAACTATAAAAATACTTTCCCTGATCATGACTTTATCATTAATTTTTCTGGGCAAACCTCAGTTTATGCAGATCGGGAGCGAATTGCTCAAGTGATTTCTAACTTAATTAATAATGCCATCAAATACTCGCCAGGTAAAACACGCATCGAAGTTACAGTCGGCTTTATTGATGGCTTCCTGAGAACAAGCATCAAAGACCAGGGAATCGGTATCCCTCAAGATCAGCAGCAAAAGATTTTCAAACGCTTCCATCGCTTCCTGCAACCTACAAAAACTACTTTTAACGGGCTAGGTATCGGCCTTTATGTATCCAGGGAAATAGTAAAAACACATAAGGGGCAAATGGGTGTAATCAGTGAAGTTGGTGAAGGAGCTGACTTTTGGTTCGAATTGCCACTGTTCATCTGAGCTATGTGGTAAAAGTATGCCTATACATATTGCGGTGTAAAGCCCTGGTTTAAAATATCCAGCATCTTCAGCACCACAGTTTTTATGGCCTTAAGTGCAGTCTCAGAAACCTTTTCGTAGGTGTTTTTCAGGTTACTTACCGATAAAACACCTGCATTTCTTCCTTTACCCGGCGTAACAAAACACCTGGAAATAAAATCCAAAAAGTGTGAACGTTCTTCTATTTCGATACATCCCGCCTCAATTAAGGTACGGAGCAGGCAACTCAGCGAGGGCACAGATACCGAAACCCTTACCTTATAATCGCTGCCCTTTAAACGTCCGTTCAAATCTACCGGCATCAGTACCGCTTTATTCTTGATCTTTTTCTTTAACATCTTGATGGTAGATTTGATATAAGCCACAATCGTCTCCTTTAAACCTGGGTAAAAATGGTCAAAGCAACCTAAACTCGTTTCTTTCTGATCAACATACTGCTTTTCCAGTTCAAATAGCCGGTCCAACTTTCCGGCCACATCAAAATAAGCAGATAGTTCGTTGGCGAGGCTTTTGATAAAAAATTTCTCAAAAACAAAACTTAACAAGTGTTACACCGAATAAACTGGTACTCCAAAAATAAATTTACTGGTTCAATAAAGTTACCCTAATCGCCATGTTACCTATAAGACCACAACTTTTATAACTTTAATTGGGCAAGGGTATCATACGCTTAAATCGATCTTTTACCGGCAATAGGAATTCAAGTCATGAAAGCTCCTTACCAAATATGGGAGACGCCTCTGTTCTCAAATCAATGAATACTAATCTGCACAGGCTCGTCCTAATTTAACTGCGCAAATGATAGCCATACGTACCCCATATCCTTCAACCGTTCCAGAATAACTAACAAACTCTTTAACAGCTTGCTCCGGCACGTGTTTTGCAAATATCTTAAAGATTGTAAGTTTAGAAATTGACCAACAAAATATTACCATGAGAGCCTTCATTCCATTTACCCTTACTGCCGCAATTGCCTCCGGAGTTATACTTGCTGCCATAGACATGAAGAATCCAACTATTGGGATCGGGATCTCTCTGGTAGCCCTGGCATTTTTTGCATTGTATTATTTTGGCAGGGCAAAAAAGCTACATGCCCAGAAACAAAAAGAACGCTTGTTTTATCAATATTTCATCAATCAGCAAAGCAGAAGATCTTTTTAGGCTAAAGCTTGGTTTCTGTAAGGGTCTGCAAAACCTTCTACGACGGTTCGATTCCGTCCATGACGCCAATTTTTACCGACCTACACAATTGTTGAGCTCACGTTGATTGTGCAGCATAGCAGCTGCCAGTAACAATTCATGCAAGCGTTCATAAAACAATACCAAAGCTTGTTTCTCTTCATTAGATTGTAAGGGATTTGAATTGATAAAAGCAGGCACCATGATTTGCCAAAGCATGGCCTGCGCATCATCAAGCTCATAATCTATATAAAAAGTTTCCAATACCTTTTGAGCATAGGTTTTTAGTTCGGCTTCGCTACCTATAGGGCGTTTGTGTAAATACAATTCGGTTGTGGTCATGGGCATAAATCTTTTCACAATTCGGGGTACTCTCCGCATATACTGTGTTACAGATAGCGCTATAGACAAGATGTCATTTGCATGTTTAAGCAGCCATTTAAGCTTTGCAATTGACCTACACAAATATAGCACAATAACTAATAATATTTAGTGTTGTTGATAATATTTAGTAAGCAACACCAAATATAATCTATTATTATAATTACGCTAGGGGCAGCTGCCTGAGTTCACCAGCATTGTAAAAATCTGCTCCAGCTAAAGAAAAGTGATGATGTCTGGATGAGTGGCGAGTGTTTCGCTTAATTGGTTTAAGTACCTCTTTTTTCCGGATACCTGCCAGATCACGGTGAGCATATCCTCCGATTTGCTCACCTGCAGGCGTTCGATAAGCAATTCATAGTCCTGCAGTTTTTCTTCCAGCTGCCGGATCTGGTTAAAATCTCCGTTTCTGAATGTAACACTTACAATTTTTTGCTTCTGTAATTTACCGATCAGTTTTTCTATTTTACTCACCATTAATAAGATAATTAATGTAATGATGGTGAACACAAAAGCAAGGGCATGGTAACCGATGCCGGTAGTCATGCCGATGGCTGCTGACGTCCAGATTACAGCCGCAGTAGTTAAGCCACGCACGGAAACCTGATCTTTAAATATCACCCCGGCACCAATAAAACCTATCCCTGTAATGATGTTGGCAGCAATACGATCGTCAGCTCCTGTTCCATGACCAGAAACAATGGTAAAAATTGTAGATCCTAAAGTGATGAGGATAATGGTCCTAAAGCCTGCTGACTTGCTTTTATACTCTCTTTCGAACCCAATAATGCCACCACAAAGAATGGCCATCAGCATGCTTACAATATCCTTCTGTTCAATAATAAAATCCATTCTCTATAATAGTAATTCCTGCACTAGAAACGTCAATTCATCATAAATGTTTAGAAGGCCCTATAAAAGAAAGGGAATAAAAACTATGGTTTAACGGATGATCCGTTTTACTTCTACCGGATAAAGGATAAGACCTAAGCCTAAACATGTTTCCGCGCCGCATCTTTAGGCCATTGGCTAATTTTTAATTTAGCGCTTAGCCAGGAAACGACCGTACAAGAGTTTGCCCTCATGTTCTATCTTTGTGAAAATTTAGTGTATGAAATATAGTTTTAAGAACGATTACGGGCGGGGTTGTCACCCGCAAATACTGAATGCCTTATCGGTTTCTAATATGGAGATAGAGGAAGGCTACGGTGAAGATCGTTTTTCCAAAGCGGCAAAGGAGTTGATTAAAGCGGAAGTGGGCGGTGATCCGGAGGTTTACTTTGTTGCTGGCGGTACACAGGCCAACCTTACGGTAATATCTGCATTGCTAAAACCATACGAATCGGTCATTTCGGCCAATACCGCTCATATACAGGTACACGAAACCGGGGCTATAGAGGCTACGGGACACCGGATCCAAACTATTGATACGCCTGATGGAAAGCTTAGACCTGAAGACATACAAGGCTTATTGACACTTTTTGAAGAGGTACACACCACTATACCGAGGTTGGTATACATTTCCAATTCTACAGAAGTTGGCACCATATATTCAAAACAGGAACTGATGGCTTTGTATGAATGTTGCCGCGCAGCGGGTCTGCTTCTGTTTATGGATGGCGCGCGTTTGTCATCAGCCCTGGCCTCCAAAGAAAACGACCTCAGTTTCTTAGACCTGGGTAAGTATACGGATGTTTTTTATATCGGCGGCACTAAGGCTGGCGCATTACTCGGCGAAGCCATTGTGTTCAACAATAAAAACATCAGCACTGGTTTTGCCTACAACATGAAGCAGAAAGGGGCGCTAATGGCCAAAGGAAGGATTCTTGGCATTCAATTTCTGGAGCTTTTTAGGGATGGTCTTTTTTTAAAGCTGGCGGCCCATGCCAATGAGATGGCACAGCAGCTAAAGTTTGCGATAAAGGGAATGGGAATAGATTTAATATGCGATACTTCTACCAATCAGATCTTCCCTGTTCTTAATAACAGGGTAGTTGAAGCTTTAAAGAAAGACTATGAATTTATTGTATGGCAGAAAATTGATGCTGAACATTCTGCCATACGATTGGTGACCTGCTGGGCCACGGAAGAAGAGGCCGTTAAACAGTTTTTGGAGGATTTGAGTTCACTTAAAAGTCCTTCCAATTGACCAGGATTTAGTCGATGGTTATACTGCCGATCGCTTTCTCCATTGCCTTTTCCATGATGCCGGGCATTTTAACCCCTTCTGCACGGAATACGGTTACATCTGTCATGCCCAAGAAGCCTAAAAAACTTTGAAGGTAAGGTACAACAAAATCGTAAGCGGCGGCCGGACCTTCAGAAAAAACGCCGCCAGAAGACATCGCGATGTATACTTTTTTTCCTTTAACCAGGCCAACGGGACCGCTTTCTCCGTATCCAAAGGTGATGCCCGCCCTGGTGATGTGGTCTATCCAGGATTTTAATGCCGTATGGATGGTAAAGTTGTACAAGGGGGCTCCGATGACAATGATGTCTGCAGCCAACAATTGTTGAACAAGTTCGTTTGAAAGCCTGATAGATAGCTGCTCTTCTGCCGTTAACTGATCTCCGGGAATAAAAAACGTGCGAAGAACGGCAGAGTTAAGGTGTGGTATTTCCATCTCTACCAGGTTCAGTTCTTCTAGTGTACTGCCCGGATATTTTTTTTGAATTCCTTCTATGACCTTGTGACCGAGCTTAACGCTATTGGATGCTGCACCCTGGATGCTGGAAATTAAATGAAGTATGGTTTTCATAATATGCCTTTTATATTTTCAAGGTCAAAAGTAGGCCGGGCAGCTGATAAAAAACCCCTACTTACCTAAAGGAAAGTGCTTACATCGAGGTAAGTGAGTACCTTTACAGGATGAAGATGATGATCAATGAACCGCCTATAAGTACCGCAGAATGTACAAGTTCGCTCAGAAATGTCCTGGATGCACTGTACGTGCTAAACGGGAAATGGAAGCTGGCCCTGATCCTTTGTCTGGTAGAATCGCCAAGGCGCTTCAACGAGATCCAGCACCAAATGACAGGCATATCATCTAAAGTGCTGGCTAAAGAACTAAAGGACCTTGAGCTGAATGACTTTATTACCCGCAAGGTTTATCCGACTACGCCGGTAAGTATCATTTACGAAGCAACCGAGTACAGTCAGACTTTGAGGAACGTTATTGCTGAATTAAGTGCCTGGGGAGAGCAACATCGGGAAAAGATTAAACAGAGCATGAGAAGACCCTAAAACATTGCACTTGCTCACGTTGTTATCTATTTGATAAACAAAATGATTATGATACTAAAATACCTCTTAGAAGAGTTTGAGCAGGAAGTAAAGAGTACACGTAAATTATTACAGGCCGTTCCTGAAAAAGACCTCAATTATAAACCCTCAGAAATTTCCTGGACAATGGGGCAACTTGCCCAACATATTGCCACCATATATTATTGGTATGTAGGAACGCTTACCAAAGATGTTTATGACATGGCCGGCGATAAGCTTGAGCGTGCTGATCCGGCCGATATTAAAGCAACTTTGGCGCTATTTGAAAGCAATGTGGAGCTGGCAAGGGCCGCATTAACATCGCTTACCGAAGAGAAGCTACAAGACTTGTGGACCATGAAAGTGGGTGAACAGGTTGTGCTTGGTCCTCTGCCCCGCGGCACTGTATCCCGAGGATTTTTGTTTAACCACATCTACCACCATCGCGGTGAATTGGTGATCTATTTGCGTGCTACCGGAAATAAAGTGCCGGGTCTGTACGGCCCGACTTACGAGGACAGTCAGCAAGGTTAACTTAATATTTATAGTTGGCTGCAATAGCTTAACGCACAAACTGAATATAATCTGTATTGACAGGATCTAATCCGTTTTTACGCATCTCCTGTGCAATTTGAGCCCTATGATAAGTTCCGTGATTGAAGATATGAAGTAAAATATCGTTGATGTTATTTTGAAACTCCCGGCCATCGGTAGTGTAACACTTAAGGGGGGCAGATTCCGGATTTGCTTCCTGTTTAGCAATTTGTGCAGCAATACCATCAGCAGTATTTGTATGCATCGCAACGCAAGTTTCCAGCGAATGGTCATCCCATACTCCGGTGCTAGCTTTCCTGATCTCCAGCCGGCTTAACCATCTGGACTGTGCATTCATAATGTGACTGAGCAGGTGCATGCAGGCATACGGAACCCTGGCCTCATTTTGTTTAAAAGATTCAAAGAGCAGTTTATTTGCCCAATCATTATATAACCACATTTGCTTCAGAAAATTATCCATCAGTTGAGTTTAAAACTCAAATCTATGCATAGCTTTTTGATTTTAACTGCGCATGTATCGCTATCTTTCACTATAATTGGTTATCAAACCGTATTATGAACAAATTCACTATCCTTATTTCCTGTACCGATCAGGTTGGCTTAGTTACCAATATTACAAGAGTGCTTGCCTCGCAACAACTTAATATCGTGGGCATGCGTGAGTTTGTTGATGAAGCAAATAAAGCTTTTTTTACACGTATTGCCTGCGTAGGTGATTTTGAGCAAACAGAAAAACTTGAAGCAAACCTTGCTGAAATTCTTCCAAAGGAAGCGGAAATAAATTTGATTGCCGAACAGGAAAAGCAAATTGCCGTGCTGGTGACCAAAGAATACCATTGTTTATCAGAAATTCTGATTAGAAATCATTTTAAAACTTTAGGCGCAAATGTTCAATGCGTAATTGGGAATTATGAGGAGCTTAGGGATTTTACGGAAAAACTAGGAATTCCATATTTTTATGTTGCTCATCAGGGCAAAGACAAATTGGAATTTGAAGCCGAGATAAAGGCCATCATTAACCAATTTGAGGTAGATTTTTTAGTATTGGCCAAATTTATGAGAATCCTCTCGGCAGATTTTGTAAAGGATTTTGCAGGAAAAACCATCAACATTCACCACTCTTTTTTACCCGCTTTTATTGGTGCCAATCCTTATAAACAGGCGTTTGAACGCGGTGTAAAAATTATAGGGGCAACGGCACATTTTGTAACAGACAACTTAGACGAGGGACCAATTATTACCCAGCATACCACCCATGTTGACCATAATTTTGGTGTAAAAGACATGGTTAAAGCCGGAAAGGAAATTGAAAAAAAGGTTTTGCTCGAGGCGTTGGAACTGATTTTTGAAAATCGTGTTTTTGTTACCGGAAACAAAACCATTGTTTTTAAGTAGCAATCTTCTTTATCATCCCGTTAAAGATAAAGTAATGAAAAGGCAACACTGCATACCAGTATAACCTGCCTCCAATTCCCAGCGGACGAAAAGTGGCGGTCTGCTTAACGATATCGCCCTCCACCCTGAATTCCAGCCAGGCCTCACCCGGAAGTCTCATTTCTGCATACAGCAACAGCCTCTTTTCCTTTCTATCGGCATAAATTACCCGCCAAAAATCCAGGGAATCGCCAACTGATACCAGGGTTTGGTTCTTTCGGCCCCGTTTTAAACCCACCCCGCCAAATACTTTATCGAGAAAGCCCCGGAAACTCCAAAGCCAGTTGGCATAATACCAGCCTGACCGACCGCCAATTGCAAAAATGCGATCTGCAGCCTGCTCCGCGTTTGATGTCTTTAATGTTTTTTTGTCAGTGAAGACCCCAAATTCCGGCACACTTAAATGCTCCTTAATTGTCTTTTTGGAGTACGCACCGCCTATTGCATCCGACCAACTAGACAACACCAGATTTTGCTCAATTTTATCAAAGGCAATAGCCACGGCACGTTTGTAGGGAATTAAGTCGATATGAAGTTTTTCAGACAAGTTATTTGTAACTGCCACCACATCTACCCTCATACTATCGACCAGGTTTTTTGCAAGCGCATAAGAGGTAGAAGTTACAAAATAGAGCCAGTAAGAGGATAAGCGTGGCGTCATTACGGGTACCATTAAAATGTGTCTTTTTAATCCGCGTACCTCTGCAAATTGAAGCAGCATTTGTTTATAAGTCAGCACATCAGGACCATAGATGTCGTAATGCTTTCCGTACGTAAATTCTTGATGCAAAACAGAAGATAAAAACTCTACAACATTTCTAATGGCAATGGGCTGGCATTTGGTGAGCAGCCATTTAGGAGCAACCATAACTGGCAACTTTTCTACCAGGTCTCTAATAATCTCAAAAGATGCGCTGCCTGATCCAACAATAATTCCTGCACGCAAAGTAGTCAGTGGGATCTTTGATGTACTTAAAACCTCTTCTACTTTTTTCCTGGACAAGAGGTGCTTGGAAAGCTTTTCATCATTGATGATACCACTTAGATAAATCACCTGTTTGGCTGCTGTTTGATCTATGGCTTTTACAAAGTTACGTGCAGATAATTCTTCACTTTCACTGAATGAGCCACTCACACTCATGGAATGAACGAGGTAATAGGCGGCATCTATATCGTTAGGAAAATCCGATAGATTTTCTTGATCCAACAAGTCTATTTCAATAACTTCGAGACCAGCATGCTGAGCAAATTTGTTTTTATTAAATCTGGAAGCATCACGAACACTGCAGACTACCTGATGACCTGCATCCAATAAAACCGGCAACAATCGCTGGGCAATATAACCTGTGGCACCTGTTAAAAGTATTTTCATGAGTTGATCCTGGACTATACCAAATCAAAACATTGCATTTATTCATTTTGTTAGCACTTTGCTCAATTATAGTTTTGATCAAACTATAAAAAACAGGCATTTTGGATAAAAGCTATTTACGCTTCAACAAAACCTCAATTTGCTGGCTTAGCTTAGCTTCCATTTCTGCACCCTCAAAGCCAACTGTACGGAACTGCATTTTCCCGGTTTGATCAAGAAGCGCTACTGTTGGGATGAGGCTGAACCCTACTTTTTTACCCAGGTCTTTATCCGTATTAAAATACAATGGAAAGGTGTAATTGCTGTTCTTTTTCATCCATCCCCTGGCGTCGTCAATGGTATTGCCTGCACCGCTGTTGATGACCATAAAAACGACATTTGGATTGTTTTTATACTTATCATAAACCTTCTGCAGAAAAGGCATTTCTTTCATGCAGGGGATACACCAGGTTGCCCAAAAATCCATGATTACAATCTTTCCCTTTAGGGAATCCATATTCATCACTTTCCCACTTAAATCGGTAATTCCGTTTAATTCCGGTCTTGGCAAATTTAGTAACTGCTTCTCCAAACGTGAGACCAAATTGTTGTTTTTTGCATCCTTTAACAGTTGTAATTCCTTTACATAAGCAGAACCATCTGCATTAAATTTAATAAAATTGCGTTGTGCTATAACACTCGCCACATCATCAAAGGGATTATCTACCACCAGCTTCCATGATTTTGCATAGGCATTCTTATAGTCAGCATTAGCCTCAAAAACAAAAGCAGCATTTAGTAAAACCTCTCTGTTTTCAAAGAAGCTTATCGACTTGATGGTATAATCAAGCGCGGCAGTCTTATCGCCCATATAGACTTTATTGAGAGCCATTAATGACAGCAGACCAGCTTTAGCCTCTTGAACAGTGAGGTTGTGAACACTATCGTCCACATAAGGCAGCACATAACCAAAGTCGGGCAGGTTTCTGATATTACCTACAGGCCAGTGCTGAATCATTGCCAACGATTTTTCTGCATAAGCAAAGGCAGTTTCCGGAGCGATCTTGTAGCTAGTAAAAGCAAGTGCTATGTCCCGCAAATCTCTGGCTGTGTAAGGCGTTGTTTTCCCTAAACTTTTCTGCGCATGTTCAATAGCTTTATGGGCATCACCTTTGGAAAGGGCGTTTTTAAAAAGAATTTTATGAATTGCAATAGCACTTTCTCCTTTAGCATGAACATGTGCTAAAAGCGAATCCAGACGTAAAATCATTTTTACGCTATCATCGTGTTTCGCAATTAATGCACTGAGGTATAAACGGCCTAAGTCTGACGCCGGATAACGTTTTATGACAACTCTTTTTAAGGAATCTGTACGGTAACCCTCCCCAATCATATTAAATGCCATGCTGATGCGACTTAAATTAACCGGGTTTTCTGGATCTTTTTCAAACTGCTGATGAATGGTACTTATTGCTTCTCTTTTTAACCCAGCTGCCTGAGCCGGTGTCGCAGCAGCCATTTCTATACTTTTTAACCTTACCTGCGCTTCGAAATTATTGGGATACAGGGCAAGTTCCTTCTGCAGCAAAATAATTTGTTTTTGAAGGAGATCGGGCGCATTGGGATTTTGACTTTTAATACCGTAAGATTCATGGAAATAACTGTCCTTAACTCTTTTTTTTCCTTTATACACAGCCAGAGTAAAATCAGCATCTGCTGTCGGCCTATCCTTTAGTTTTCCGCTTTGGAAATAAAAAGATGCGAACGTTGCATATGCAGGTACAGTGAAAGATGTTTGCCAGGCATTGCCCTGCCAGGTCATCAATAATTCCCAGGGAAGATTATAAAATGTAGAAGAGGTAAAAATAAGGCGCACAGTTTTAGCCTCTTTTACCTGCGCAGCATTGCTTGCTGAAGGACGGTAAGTAAGGGTTACTTCTTTACCCACCTGCGGATATTTGGGATATATTTCCAAAACCTGAGCTTGTAGTTGCTGGGCAGCAACTACAAGACAGATCAATATAATTTTTTTCATCGTGCAGTTAATTCGATGGGTTTGGAGTAAGGGTAGGATTGGTTCTTAATGCTTCTGCGGGAATGGGCATCAGGATAGCCTTAGATTTCCATGATGGTTTTGTTAACGGAAGGATATCATCTGCACGGGTTTTGGTTGGATCTCCGGTTACGCTTTTCCAGCGTTTAAGGTCAAACCAGCGATGACCCCATTCTGCAAATAGCTCTATGCGGCGCTCTTTTTCCACCAATAGCATCCCGGCAGCAACCGATGTCGGCAAGGTGACGCCAGATAAACCTCCACGAAGACGAACGGCATCCAAATCTGCCTTTCCCAATGCGAACTTGCTCAATTGCATCCTGGCTTCTGCACGAATCAGATATGCTTCTGCAAACCTAAGCACCATAGAATACTCTGTAATGGTGGGTGATACGCGTACCTTGTACTTATAGGGATAAGTATTTGTAACTGTAACACCAGAGGTAGTAACATTCCATTGTCCCGTCCATGCGCCTCTACGATAATCATAAGCATCGATTGCATTACTGGTACTATTGGGATCACGCTTCTCAAATTCTTGAACCAAACCATAATTTGGATCCCTCGTTAACCTGTAATTCGTAGCTGGAGAAGTAAGGCTTGCCGGAACCATGTTAAAACCCTCTATTGTGTTCTTATTCAATAAGGTATTTACAATATTCAACTGCCAAACGGCATCTGTACTGTTTTTCAAGAATGTGCTACCCAGTGCAGTACCTGAAAGCATTTGATAAGTACCTGTTTTTGCAATCAGTTCAGAAGCCTGAATTTCTGCATTCACGTTATCACCGGTGTATAAGTAGGTTCTGGCCAGCATCAGGATTGCAGCAGCTTTTACCGGCCTGGTGCGCTCTCCACCTGCATAAGTATCCCCCAACAGGCTTTTAGCCTCCAGTAAGTCGGCAATGATGGAAGCGTATACACTTGCAGAAGCAGTTCTGGGTAGATTTGTGTTTTTCAGCACGTCAGTATCCAGGATCAAGGGCACATCACCAAACAGGTTGGTCAGGTAAAAATAGCAGAACGCTCTTAAAAATTTCGCCTCACCCATCAACTGATTTTTCATTGCTGTAGTCATTCCTGTTGAAGCCGTTACGCCTTCAATCACCTCATTGCATCTGTAAATGTAATTATATGGTTGCGCCCATACCGAATTTACATAGGTGTTTTCTGCGGAAACCACATTGGCCTTAAATTCCAGAAAAGTAGCCACATTGGCTTCGTACAAGAATTCGTCCGCAGAAATCGGCCCCATAAACATGGTAATCAAATTTGCAAAAATGTAGTTATCTGAATTCATATCAGAATAAATCCCAATCATTGCCGCATTGGCCGTTTTGTCACTGGTAAAAACACTGCCGCTTTCCAATTCTGTTCTTGGCGAATCGATACCGATAATTTTTTCGCATGATACCGTGGTCATCAACAACACAATACCTATAATATATTTAATTACTCTCATTGTATTAGCATTTAGAATTAAAATGAAACTTGCAAACCTGCTGTATATACGCTAAGCGGCGGTAGTACTACGCCTTTTGTTTCCGGGTCAAAACCATCGTAATTGGTGATCGTAAACAAATTTTGCCCCTGTACGTACACAGAAACATTTCTTACTTTGATGTTTTTCAACAACGTGCCCAGGTTATAACGTATGGCTACATTTTTTAAACGGATGTAAGAGGCATCTCCCCAATTTGCCGAAGACAAACGCCAATTATTATAGGCTGTATTGGCAGCAGTTGTACCTGCAGTAGCAACTGGAATTGATGTGAGCTGTCCCGGAGTTGTCCAGCGGTCTAAAGCACTAACGTCTTTATTGATCCTGGAACCGTAGGCGGTAGACAAAGTTCCATAATTTAACAATGGACCTTGTTGTTCTGCAAACTGAAATAAGAAATCAAGACTCAGGTTTTTGTAAGTAAAACTGTTTTGCAGGCCCCCAAAAAACTTAGGATTTATATTTCCAATAGGCACCATATCAAGCGTATTTATTGTACCGCTGTTATCGGTATCTACAAAAGTTGGAATCCCGTTTTGTGGATTAATTCCTGTGCTTACATAGCCGGTTACCACGTTAATAGGTTGCCCGATGTAATAGGTTCTTGCAAATGAGGTATTGGCTAAGCCAGGGTAGTCAATAAGTTTGTTTCTGGAGATTGTTAAGTTAAAACTTGAATTCCATTTAAAATCTTCTTTACGGATGTTCACCGAAGTTAGTTCAAATTCAAATCCTTTATTTTGCAATTTTGCAGGTAAGTTGGCCGTATATGCAGTATAGCCCGACTGTGAAGACAAAGGATAAATAATCAAGGCATCTGTTGTGATGTTACGGTAGAAGTTCGCCGTAAAAAGAATGCGGTCTTTTACAAAGCCCAACTCTATTGCTGCATCCATTTTACGGGTAGATTCCCAATGGAAATCTTCATTGGCAAAGCGACTTGGAGTTAAGCCGGCTACACCGCCATAAGTAAAGTCTGTTGCCCTCCAGCTGTCATAATATCCATAATTGCCAATCTGGTCGTTACCTACTGTACCATAACTAGCCCTTAGCTTACCTGAACTTAAAAAAGAAAAATGGTCTTTTACAAAATCTTCATTGGTAAACAACCAGGCTGCTCCTACCGACCCAAAGTTTCCATATCTCCTACCCGGACCGAACCTACTGGAACCATCTCTCCGGAAGCTCCCATTTAAAATATATTTTCCATCCCAGTTGTAGGTAGCCCTTCCAAAAACAGACACATATTTGTAATCGGAATGGCTATATACATTTGTAAGCTTTGCCGCCGCACTTGGGTTATCCAACTGGCTGTCGTTTACGTAGTCTGATCCTGCCAAATAAAGTCCATCATATACATTAGTTTGATAAGTTCCACCAGCTAAAAGTTTCAGCTCAGCCTTGCTAAGTTTAACTTCATAATCCAGTTGTGGCTCAATGTTGTAAATTGTAGAAGAAGTATTGCCGTAATAAGCCTCGCTGCTGCTGTATAAAGTAGGATTGTAAGTAGCCTGTGGCTGGGTCCTGGTTTGCTTCATGGATTGCTTATTATAGCCAAGATTTACCTGTGCACTCAACCCCTTAAAAATGTTATACTTTGTAGTTACGTTACCAATTAAATTTTGTGTGGTAGCAAGGTAGGTACGCTCTAAATAGGCCATCGGGTTTTGTCCGCTGGCTGGCCAATAAAAAGAACCATCAGCGTTGTATACAGGATAGTTTGGCGAGGTATTGTAATACTGCGTCACATCGGTCGGCATCGATTGGTTCTGATCACCAACATATTTTACAGACACATTAAAATTCAGCTTGTTATCGGCAGACTTGTGGTTGACGCTAGAATTAACCGCTCCCCGGTTATAACCCTGGTCGCCGGGAACCACTGTGGTTTCATTACGATAGGTGCCGCTGAACAGGAAATTGGTTTGCTCGGAACCACCAGATAAAGACAATTGGGCTTCCGTCATTTTAGCGGTGTTGCCAATTAATTTGTCTACCCAGTTGTTGTCTGTTTCTGTTCCCCAGGTTGGAAACAAATCTGGGGAACTACTTTCAACAGGGGTTGTACCATCATTTTTAAAAGCTTCCCTTCTTAAGGCCAGGTACTGCTCTGTACTTAACATTTCTACTTTATGATTTACAAAAGAAATCCCCGAATAAACATTTGCATCGACAGTTGTTTTACCGCTTTTGCCTTGTTTTGTGGTGATTAAAATGACACCATTTGCACCCCTGGAGCCAAATATAGCGGTGGCATCAGCATCTTTTAGTATATCAATCCTGTCAATATCAGAGGGGTTGATGCTATTTAATGGATTTGTATTCCCATTTGCCCCGTTAAACTGATTTAGAGATGTGGAATTGAAAGGAATTCCATCAACAACATAAAGGGGATCCCTTCCGCCAGTGATGGAACTGATTCCACGCAAACGCACCGACATTCCAGAGCCGGCGTAACCATTATTGGAACTGATATCTAAACCTGCAACCCTGCCCTGTAAAGCAGAAATAGGATTTGAAACAGGTTGATTGGCAATGTCTTTTGAAGTAATGGTAGAAACTGAACCTGTATTTGTCCGCTTGGTGGTTTTACCATAACCAATCACCACCATTCCATCCAAAGTGCCCACTTCAGGCACCAGCCGTGCAACAATGGGCTGCGTGGTATTTGCAGCAAACTCCTGTACCGCATACCCAACGTATGAAATTACGATCATGGCCTTTTCATCCACATTGGTTAACTTAAAGTAACCATTGCCATCAGAAACAACTGACCTTTTAATACCTTTTACAGTAATAGTAGCACCAGGTATTGGATTTCCATCTGAATCAATAACACGTCCGCTTACATCAATGTTCGCGAAACGTTCTACCAGTTTATCCAGAAAACTACTTTTCTTTTCTTTAATCACAACTGTTTGATCAATGATGCTAAATTCAAGTTGCTGGTTAGCCAAAGCGGCTTTTAAGGCTTCTTCGAGGTTTACATTATGGAGTTGTAAACTTACCGGCCTTGCAGTTTTGAGCACCTCATCGGCATAAACAATTTTTACCTGCGCCTGCAATTTGATTTTTGCAAGCACCTGTTCAAGTCGCGCATTTTTTTCTGACAGGCTAACGCGTTGCCCAAAACTTGCAGCGCTTACCTGCATTAATGCAGCAAAAATAAATAGGAAGATTAACCTCATAATTCTCCAGATTTGTGTGTATAACGGGCATAATTTGCCAGGCACATCACAATGAATAATATTATCCATATGTTTGTATTGATTGGGTTTCTAAACTAAACTGTTGTCATAAATTGCTTATTTAGTTGTCCGGTCTTCCGGGGTTTCGATTCGCAGTCGAAATCCCTTTTTTATCCAAACAACCTGCCTGGTTTAAGGGCCGTGCTTGTAGAGTTTTCTCATTTTTAGTGGTTTAAGGTTTGTTGATTAATTGATTATTTAGTTACTAACGATAATTTTGCTGCCTTCGATTTCAAATTTGACCCTTCCTGTACGCTCAAGGATCTTTAAAAGTTCCTCAATCTTATCATACTTTGAAATTTCACCCGTAAATGTTAGGTCCTTTATTTCATTGTTTTTATAGCTAACCTGGACATTGTACCAGCGCTCTACCCTTTTCATCAGCTCACTTAGTTTTTGGCCCTGAAATATAAAACTTCCATTTTTCCAATCTACAGCCAGGGCAGCATCAACATTGGCTACCGAAAGCTGGCCGGCACCAGATAAAACAGCTTGCTGATTGGGTTTCAGGATTTCCTCCATGCCGGATTCTTCAGCAATCTTAACACTACCCTCCAATAAAGTGGTTTTGATACTGCTTTCACCTTTGTAAGCATTGACATTAAAATGAGTTCCTAAAACAATTATTTCTTGCTTAGGCGTTGCTGCACTTTTCTCTGTTGTGACTACGAAAGGTTGCGATTTATTTTTAAAAACTTCAAAATATGCTTCACCTTCCAGAACTACAGTACGCTGGTTTGATGCTGCAAAAGTAGAAGGGAATTTTAGTGTGCTGGCTGCATTAAGCCAAACTTTAGTCCCATCCTGCAGTAAGATCATGTAGGTTTGGCCCCTTGATGTAGTTGCCTTCATCGCTACCGTTCCTGCATCGGCTATGTCATTCTTATTTTCAGCATTAAAAACAGAAGAACCATCTTGATAGGTCAATGATCCTGGAGCAACTTTTACGCCCTTCTGCGCATCACTTAATTGAATGACTTTTCCGTTTGGTAGGGTTAGGGTTGCGCCATTGGTACCGGAACTGATTTCATTATTGGCAAACCTGGTGTCGATGGTGTCCTCTACCGGATTGTAAAAGAAAAGTATGCCGAATACAACAGCCAGAAAAACGGCTGCCGCAATTGCAATTTTAGGCCATAAGCGGCGGCGTACTGCAGGTACAGTAAGCAATTCCTCTACTGCAAAGTTCTGTTCAGCCTCGTCCATAGCACGGGAAAGTTCCTGATCAAGCTTGCCCTGTTTTGCCAATTCTACAAAAACTTCCAATTCCTCATCGCTCAATAGCTTCGCCACATAACGTTCAACCAGTTGTTTGTAGAATGCTTTTTGTTCCATAATGAATGCCTTTCAAAGACTAAGACAATATTTACGGCCACATAGGGTAGCAAAAAAGAGAAAAAAATAAATTTATTTAAAAAGCACCACCAGAAGAAGGCTCAAGGAGATCCCAAGATCCTTTTCTACCGAACTACTGAGCACTTTCATGGTAGCAACCATATGATTTTTGATCGCATTTCTTGAAATGCCTAAAATTACCGCTGCCTCATCATAAGTTTTTCCCTGCTCTCTGCAGAGTTTAAAAATTTCCCGGCTTCGCGCAGGTAAAGTGGAGAGCTGCTGCTGTAAAAAATGAGCATATTCCTTGCTGATCAAATCTTCTTCTACGCTCTTTCGTTCATCTACGTAGGCATTGATCACTACCCCCATCGCAGCCTCAGAACGTAATGCTTTTTTTAAACTGTTTAACGTGTGGTTTTTTGCGGTAATTAACAGATAAGCTTTAATTGAACGTACTTCGCTTAGTTTGTCCCCACTTTCCCAAATCTTAACAAATACTTCCTGCGTAAGGTCATCTGCCATTTGAGCGGAATGAACAAATTTTTTAATCAGCAGGTAGATGTTTGTTTTATAGCGTTTGTAAATTTCAGCAAAGGCATACTCGTCTGATTCAGCAAGTCTGCTGGTCAATTCCTGATCTGTATATGAGCTATAGGCAGCCATTGTTCTAGAGTATTCCTATTGCTAATGTAGGAAAATTTAGATAAGCCGCCATAGATGCGCCGCAGTTCTGACAAATCTATTATAAGCCATTCAGGCATGCCTTTAGCTAAAAAACAAACTGAATATGATCTGTATTGACAGTTTCTTCCCTCGGTAGTATAACATTTAACTGCTTTTATCGGTTCCAGCCATGAAATCACATGATAAAAGAGTTTGCTCCACAGCATTATGGAGCAAACCCTTTCTTACGATAGGGGTATGCTGCTTAGCTTAACTAAATTAGTTGTTAACTTTCTTAACCAGCTTTGCTGCTGCCGAAATCGTAAATTTCCGATCAACGATCAGCTGTAACACCTCATCATTAAGTTGTGTGGGATCAGTCATCCACAGCAAGGTGTTGTTTTGGATGATAAAAGTGCGGGGGATACCGAACGTACCCGTGGGCTTTGCCAATTTCTTATCAAAATCACTGGTCGACTGCGCTCCGGCATATGCAATGCTGAAACTCATCATTTTTTCATTAGCGGCTATAAAGGCTTTTACCTTTTCCAGATCTTCTTCCCAAACATCCTGGGCGATGAAAACAATCTGATCTTTAAATTTTCCATGAAGCTCGCTCAGGTGGGGCATTGCCGCAACGCAGGGTTTGCACCAGGTTGCCCACAATTCGATCAGGTAGGTTTTATCTTTATCAAGTTTGGTCAGCGATGCTCCCTTTAACCAGGTTACATTTGGATATTCATCTACGGTATCATTTACATCCAGGTATTTTGCCTGAGCTGAGCTTTGTAAATTACAAAACAGCAACACTAGCATTCCAGCCATTGTGATCCTTATTGTTTTCATTTTTTATAAACTTAAATTAAATAATAGATTTTATTTATATGTTGCCGCAAGCTTCAAGGCTTCATAAGCATTGACCACTCCTCCGCTTACGCAAACCTCTGCAAACGGCACCATTACCTGCGCTCCTTTTTTTACCACCTTTACCGTATGGTTTACTTTAACCACAGAGGCCATGATAATCTCTTTAACCTGAACAGCATTGAGCCTTGGATAGTAAGACCTGATCAATGCAGCCAGTCCACTTACTACTGGCGCTGCCATGCTGGTCCCGTCCATGAACTGATAAGCAGAATTTGGGACCGCGGAATAAATGCCTACACCAGGGGCAAAAACATCGACCATGGTTTTACCGAAATTTGAAAATCTGGCGACCAGGCTTTCATCATTATTAGGACCACTGGCACCTACATTTAACCATGCCTGAGCTGATCCGCTGCCATCAGCATACCATTTATTCGGAAAATAATTCCCTTCACCATCCAGGTCTACAGATTCATTTCCTGCCGCATGCACAAGCAAAACATCTTTAGCCATTGCATATTTCAGTGCCTCATCTACGCGGCTTTTATTTGGAGAATAGGGTTTCCCGAAGCTCATATTGATGACCTTAGCACCCTGATCTACTGCGTAAATAATGGCGTTGGCCACATCTTTATCGCGCTCATCCCCATTTGGAACCGCACGAATATTAAGAATTTTAACATGGTCTGCAACACCGTTGAGGCCGATTCCGTTGTTTCTTACCGCAGCGATAATACCAGATACATGCGAACCATGCTTTGCATCGGGGCCCATCACATCTGCCGTTCCATAATTACGTTGTGTCAAGTCCTGAATATCATCACCTACAATGTCCCTTGGATTATAACTAAGGTTTAAAGTATAATCTAGTTCATCCTTAAAATGATGAGCATCAGCTTCCAATTGATTCCTTAATTTAGAAATTGCGTGATCTTCTTTTTTGATGCCGTTAAGTGCCATTGCCTTAATGGAAGTTTGCACAGAAGTTTCCGGAATATAGGCCATAAATTCTGTAAGGGAAGGGTCCGTTTTACCGAGGTTATGGAGGATGGTGTCCAGCACTTTCCTGAATTCATTAATGTTTGCAAACATGCCCCTTGCACGCTGTAACTTTTTAAGATAGACCAAACGCTGCATTTTGTATAGCGCAAGTCCGCTGGTATCTTCAGGAAGGTCGTTAAGATCTCCAAAGCGCTCTTTTCCCGCAGCTACCATACGGGTCAGTTCTAGTCTTTCATTATTGAGGTTACCTTTGGCCGAGCCCAGGAAACTCCATCCCCACTTTTGCTTCTGGTGCCACAGCACAGGTTGCAAATCCTGGTGGGCGGTATCTACCCCCCCATCAATTACAGCAACGAGAACCTCCTTTGCTTTTTTTCCTTTTAGCAACTCTGCGTAAGCTTTATCCGTACTAATCCCAAAAATACCATCGGCTTTCAAATCCATATGCTGCCAGTTCATTTTTTGAGCATCGTCAGGCCCTTGCGCACTACTTTTAGTGGCAAGGCACAACAGCAGTCCAACGACGGCTGTTGTACTTAACATCCATTTCATTATTTACCCAGGCCTTTGTTGATATCAGCAACAGGATCTTTATACAAATCAATTGCACGGATCAGGATTTTACCTTCCGGAGAGATCAGATAAGCATGAATGCCAGCCTCTCCACATATTCCATAGGCCTTCATTACCTCGCTTTTATCTTTACTGCTGTAGTTGCCAAGCATAGCCACATCTTTAACGTTGATGATATTTGCCGTTCTAAGTGCAGTCTCATCCAGCACATCTTTCCAGTTGTACACACTGTTTGGGGTATCGTAATAAACCGAAAGGATGACCAGATTTTCATCTTTAAATTGCCTGCTGATTCTGTTCATGGCAAAACTTACAGGTTCAAAAGGCACATAGTTTCTTGCCCAGAAAAACAAAACCACATTTTTCCCTTTTAAAGAAGCCAATGAAACTGGCTGCCCGGCTTCATTATTGAGTGTGAAATTTGGCGCAATATTGCCTGGAAGTAATTTCTTGGCCGTTGTAAGCTTTTCGGTCACTACTTTTCCCTCTACAGTATTTCTCATCCGGGCAGAAAAGGCATTGAACTCAGGTTCTAATTTTGCTGGATCTATAAATGCTTCTGTTCTCCTAAGCCATAAGCTAAATGCCACATAACTATCCGGATGCGACTTGATAAATGCCTCTTGGGCAGCTTGTCTTTCACCTTTTAAAGCCATGTACTTTGTGCCAAGCTCCTTTAACTTTTCCTGATTGTCTTCTTCCTTTGCTTTGGCAATTTCTTTATCCAGCGCATTTCCTTTTACAGCGATGGGCTTATATGCATCCATCAATGTGCTGAAATCAGTCATGGAAGGCCCTCCTTTAATAGTTGCCGATGACACACCTCCATTTCCGCTAATGTTCATCTCTGCAGGCTCCAGATAGATTTCACGATAGTCTCCTTTTACATCTTTACTGCTGGGATTAAAAACAAGGTATGCATACACAGGTTCTGCAACCGGGCCTTTAAAGGAAAATTTACCCTCTGTAAGCGCTACAGAATCTACGAATTCTTTATCGTTAGCCACATATTTTAAAGTCATCATGCCTTTCTGGTCTTTTCCTAGTTGTCCGTTAATGCTGAAGGTTCTTTGAGCTGAAAGTGTAAGCGGGGCAATAAATAATGCCGCCAATGCGTATATTTTTGAAAAGTTTTTCATCTGTTTAAATTTGCTTTTTTGCTGTTATGAAGCTATCAGATTTATTCATCCCAAGTGTGGTTGATAAATCATGATGGTTTCATCTGTTTAAATTTGCTTTTTTATTGTGATGAAGCCGTCATGGTCCTAATCAATTTTAATGATCTTGACGGCTTCTTATTGTTTTGTTATATTTTAATTAAGGATTATCTCTCATTTCCGGATTGTACTCCAGAATGGTTTGGGGGATCCTGAGGGTTAAGCGAACAGGACGAAGCGTGATGGTTTTAGTTACCGTTTCCCCATCGGCAGCATAAATGAAATGCCTGGAAATTTGATTTTCAAAAATAGGATCTACCGATAACCTGCGCATGTCCAACCACCTTTGTCCTTCCCCTGCATATTCGCGCTGGCGTTCATCAATGATAAACCTGATCAAATCAGTTTGTGAACCAATTGTAGCAGGCACCGCAGAATCAGCAAAAGGCATCCGGTTTTCCCTTAAACGTTGTACATCTGCACGGGCACCTGTTAAGTCATTTAACCGGGCCTTTACTTCTGCGCGCATCAAGATCAAGTCTGACAGTTCGATGCCCAGATGAGAAAATTGAGCAGCAGATTTAACCCTTAACTCACCCGGTACAGCAGTCTGATCAGAACGGGTTCTACCGTAAAAATTAAGCCTCAGGTCTGAGGGCTCGTATAAGGACATCACGGCGGGTGACATAACTACTCCATTTGAATTTGGATAAATGTACTGGGTTTTAAGAAGAATGGATTCCTGGTTTTTAGAAACATTACTGCCCGGGTAATCGGGGCCCAAATATCCAAAAGGCCTAAATGCGCCTGTTTCGGAAAAAGCATCATTATAGTTGTAAAGTGAGGCTATTGAAGGGTCATTTTCAAGATCAGCAAAGGCACTGTTAAATTGAGGAAGGGCGTCCTGATACTGGCCCATAAAAAGGTATACCTTTCCTAAAAGGGTTGTGGCCGCGGGGCGCGACAGCCGTGTTACAAAAACACTCTTAGCAGGAAGATTGGGTATAGCCGTTTTAAGATCGGCAATGATAGCCGCATACACCTCCGCAACCGAATTCCTGATATAGTTGGTTGCATTGACATTTGCCTGCGTAATGATTGGAAATCCGGGATCCTGTGCTGCGGTAGCTGCCTTGTAGGGTTTACCATAACGGTTAATCAGATCAAAATTAATCCATGCCCTGGTGGCTAGGGCTTCTGCCTGCAGCCTTTTGCGCTGCAGCTCTGAACCATCTGTAATGGAAATAACCTCATTGATGATTTTATTACAGATGTACAGGTTTTGCAGTTGAACAGCGGTATAGACATCATCCTGCCCCTCTGTCTGGATCACATCTTCCCAACCAAAAGAACGTTGGGTATTGAGGTCGGTATTCTGATACCTGGCTTGCTCTGCTCCAATATCATCACCCATAATGAGGTAATTGTTATTGGAATTTAAACTGTAAAAACTAGTATTGTTCATTAGCTGGTCATAGTCACTTACAGTGGTAGCAACAGCCTTACCTTTTGGCACAATATCCAGGAACCCCTTTTTACAGGAACTTAGCAGGAGCACCATTACCAGCAATCCTGAAATTTTATAAACTATTGTTTTCATTGTCTTCATGGTTTAAAAGGTGATACTGGTACTAATACTGTAGGAATGATTGTAGGGGGCTAAAATCCTTTGACCCGAGGTAAGGTCGTGAAATTCGGGATCAATGCCCCTGTTGTTGGCTTTCCAAACCATAAAATTGGTGGCCTGCAATGCAATATTGGCAGTTTTTACTTTTATTTTTCTTAAAAATAACTCGGGTAAACGATAAGAAAGCGTAATGTCCCTTATTTTAGCATATGCCGCGCTAACTACATTGACATCACCCTGTGTGTAGTATTCTACAGATCTGTTATAGGTTTCATAACCTGGTATATACCTGGGGATATTGGTAAAAGCCTCATCTCCTGCTTTTTTCCAGCGGTTAAGGAAGTCGACATTTAAGTTCCCCTCGTAACTATCCTGACTTGCGGAAATCCTTCCGGTATAGGTACGGTTTACATCTGCCCTCATTACATTTCCGAGATTGAATACCATGTTTGCGGCTAATGAAAAGGCTTTGTAAGAGAAAGTATTACCAAAGCCGCCGGTATATTTAGGAATGGTAGAACCACTGTACACCAAATCTTCTACCTTTTCTGCGTAAGGTGTACTGTTCAACGTTCCATCTGCCAGTCTGATCATTGGATCCCCTTCGCTGTTTAAACCTGCATAAGCATACGAAAACAGGGGTTGGAGCTCGTACCCTACCAGGTATTGCAAACTTTGCAATCTGCTGCTGGCATTGTTGGCCCTTGGGTCTTGTTTGGAATACGACAGTAGTTTATTCTTGTTATAAGCCATGTTAAAGCTTGATGCCCAGCTAAAATCTTTAGACTTGATGTTGATGCTACGGAGACTGAGCTCGACACCTTTATTATCCATGTTTCCGATATTACCGAAACCATCAGGGAAGCCATTTAGGGGGTTAATCCTTATGGTCCCCAACAAATCAGTTGTTTTTTTGTGATAGGCATCTAAGCCCCCGCCAAACCTGGCTCCAAAAAATGAAAAGTCAAGTCCGATATTGGTAGTAGCGGTAGACTCCCAGCTCAGCTTATCGTTTTTTGGCGAGAGGTTAGCATACATTCCGGCGAGGGGCGTTGACATGAAAAAGGGCGTCAATAAAATATCGTACTGACTGGCCCCCACGGCAGCAGGCGAGTTTCCGGTGATCCCGTAAGTTACCCTTAACGAAAGGCCATCTACCCATTTCAGCGTTTCCATAAAACGCTCTTTCTGAATGTTCCATTTACCGCCAATGCTATAGGTTGGCTTATTTTGGGCAGATTTATCAGAACCAAACAAAGCGCTATGGTCTACCCTCCAGCTACCATCAAAACTGTACTTCCTTTCAAAGGTATAATTGAGTAAGGCGAAATAGGAGTTGAACCGGCTTTGGGTTTCATAAAACGACGTAGCAACGGTACTGGATATATAGGTACCTCCGGTAACGGTATTGGGCAGATAAACATTATTTAATGTAGGCGTGAAATACTTTTGCAGCTGTTCATCGTAACCCAGAAATCTTGTTGTCGTATTTCTGCCCAATTGCTCACGCGCCTCATGCCCCAGTTGCAGGTTAAGCTGATCTTTACCTGTTCTGAATAGCGTAGAATAAACCAGTTGGTTCCTAAGTGTCCAGTTGCGCTCCTCATAATTACTCTCTAAGTAGGTCCCGCCGGTAGTTGGCAAATAGTATACCGGGATAGAGCTTGCTGTAGGTGCTACCGTCATTCCAACCAGGTCCCTGCGCAGCCTGTAGTTGCTGTGGTCTGTGTAATCTTTACGTTTTCCAGGTGCGTTCTGGATGCCATAGTTGCCCTGAAAGTTTAAACCCTTTAACAATTTTAGCTGAACACCTCCGGCAACGTTGAGGTGAAGATTATTGACATTGATTTTTTTAGTATAAAGATCATCCAGCGGGCTAAAATCTAAACTGATCTTGCTTCGCTGTTCATAGTCGCTCCTGATTTCAGGAGAGAGGCCTTGCAGGTAAGCCAGGGATACATTTGCCCCATTATTGTCCTGAAAGAGTTGATAAGGGAGAAAATTACCATTAATTTCCCTTGAATTGGCGGCTTTATCAGCACTGTAACCCAGTGTGGCCGACAAATTGAGCTTAATCCTTTTAATGGGGTTATACTCCTGGTTAAGCATCATGCGGTAAGTCTTGTTCCCGGCACCAATAGCCGAGGAATTTGCGGAAGTGTAGGCCGCTGAGGTATAAAAGGAATAAATATTTGTACCCCCGGAGATGGAAACTGTATGGTTTTGGGTCGTGGCATTTTGGTACAACAGGTCTTTGAGCTCACTGCTGTTGTTGATGGCAGAAAGGCTGTCTAAGCCCCTGTTCAACTGCCCTTCGTTTATTTTACCGAGCTGATGATCATAAAGGAGCTGTTCATGCGGGGCAACCACATCGTAAGCCAGCTGCTCATACGGAAACTGGTTTGCATCAAAAACTTCGCGCGCGGCCTCAATAAACTGTGCACTGTTCATTTGTTTGTTATGCGACAGTACAGGTTTACCCTGAAAGTTAAAGAAGCCATTGTAACTGATATTCAGGCTTGCGTTTTTTAATGCCTTCTTTGTATTGATTACAACAACGCCATTAGATGCCCTTGCACCCCAAATGGCTGCCGCAGCAGCGTCCTTAAGCACGGTTACATCCTCAATATCATCAGGGTTAAACTGGTTAATATTGGTAACCGGCACGCCATCCACCACATACAAAGGATTGGTATTAAGCGAAATACTGGAACCACCTCTAATGGTTACGTTCTGCGTAGTCTTACCGTTCGGAATCCCTGCATCTGAAGCCCCCGCACCATTAAAACCCTTTTTTACCAGCAGGCCAGGAACCAGTCCTTCCAATCGGTTTGCAATATCCATAGTACCAACACGGTTTTTAAAAATTTCCATGTCCGGTTTTGCAAATGAGCCTGTTGCGCGCACCTTATCAATATTTTGATAACCGGTAGAAACCACCGCTACACCAGCAAGGTTATTTATTGCCGGTGTCATGGTAAGCTGAAGATCATTTTGGCCAGTAAGCGGTACCATTTTCCGCTCGTAGGCAATGTGCGAAACGACCAGCGTACCCCCTACCGACATTTCACGGATTAAGAATTTACCTTCACTATCTGACATGGATTGTTGACCCGAGCCCTCTATACCCACAGATGCGCCGATTACAGGATTGCCACTTTCATCACGTATGGTTCCTCTGATTCCGGAAGGAACTTCGGTTAGCCCAACATTGCTGCGGGTGGTTACTTTACGGGTGAGGGCAACCGAATTTTTACGGATGGTGTACGTAAGCGGCTGATCTTTAAAAATCTGCTGCAGCACAAAGTTAAGCTCTGCATTGTTTACTTTAATGGTAACAGGCTTAGCTTCGGCCAGCATACTTGTGGTGACAATAAAGCCCACGCCAGTTTGGCTTTTGATCTTTTTAATAATGCTTTTTAGAGGAACATTAACCTCATTTAGGGTAATCCGCTTTTGCTGCGCAAAGCTGAGTGTACTGACATGAAGAAAAATCATGAACAGGAACAGGGCTAAGCCACCAGCGGGAAAACGCTTTCTGTTGATGTATTTTTTGTACATTTGAGTTTTAGTTTGGTTTGTTGATAGTTGTTATGCAATGATTTATTGATCTTTCCAAACGCTGTCAGTTCCGATGTCCGTCGGGACTGACTTTATTCAGATGACCGTTTTCTGGTTTACTTAGTTACGATAATCTTCCTCCCTTCTATTTTAAAGTGAACGGCACCTGTTAATTCCAAAAGTTCTAAAACCTCTGTGATGTCTTTTTCCTTAAACGCAGTTCCTTCAAACTCTTCTTTGGTTGGAGGCCCTTTAAACTCAACCTCTACATTGTACCATCTGGAGAGGAGCCTCATAATTTCATCAATTGGCTGGCCCGTGAATACAAATTCTCCATTTTTCCAGGCTACTGCAGATTCCAGATCCGCTTTTGAGATGCTGAGCTGATTTTCCCGGGTACTGGCTTGCTCTCCGGGGACAAGCATTTTTTGGGTTCCGGCACTAAACACCTTTACAGAACCTTCAAGTAAAGTAGTTCGTGTCACATTTTCATCTGCATAGGCATTTATGTTAAAATGCGTACCCAAAACCTGAATCTGCTGGGTTGCAGTTTTCACAATAAAAGGATGCGCCTTATCTTTCGCAACGTCAAAGTATCCTTCACCGATAAGCTCAACCCGTCGCTCTCCTGCCGCATTTAGTGAAGTAGCGTAACTCAGCTTTGAATCTGCATTTAACTGAACCACCGTCCCATCGGGAAGGCGTACCTGATAAGTCTCCCCTTTGGCTGTGGTGAGCGTGTTGAACATTCCGGATGTTCCCGTACCTGCATCCTTGATTTGATATATTAAACTTCCATCTGCAGATTTTATGATTTCAATACCAGCTTCATTAGCCAGCTTACCTTTACTGGCATCAGAAAGTTTGATTTGTTTACCACTAGCTAGTGTAAGCGTTGCGCCCTGCTTTCCAGGCACAATAGCATAAGCTGGTTGCATTGTTTGCGCGGACTGAAAACTGCGGTAGAACAATCCTGCAGCAAAAACAACTATTAACACAGCGGCGGCAGCCACTATCTTATGTATGAATTTTAACCTGCGGGTTTTTGGACGTGGATGGCTAAGGATAAAATCAACTTGCGCCTGCTCCGCTTCTATGCCCATTTTATGTACCTCTTCGTGTTTTAGCTCCTCCCAGATTTTGTTAAAAACAACTTCAAAATGGCTATCAAACTCTTGCGAATTCGCCAGCATGCCCAGTTCTTCCAGTTCCAGCGCTGTTAAACTGTTGCTTTGGTACCTGTCATATAAATAACTAATTCTTTTGGTGTCCATATTATAGAAACACCGCCCGGCCTGGCTAAGGGTGACAAGGTTTTAAAATATTTTAAACAATATAATTAATGCTGCAATATCGCCTCTGTCTTTCATGTAAATGCGCAAGGTTGCCAGGGCCCTTTTCATATGTGTTTTTACTGTATTTACAGAAATATTCATTTGCGCTGCTACTTCTTCATATTTTAAGCCCTGCTGGTGGCAGAGTGTGTAAATTTCACGCTGTTGAGCGGGAAGTTTAGATACCGCATCATCCAGCAGTCTGCGGGTATCATGAAGCAGTATCGCTTCTTCAGTTTCATTATGTCCTTCACTGAAATTCCGCTCATTATGCTGATTCATTTTTCTTTCCAGTACAATTTTACGGAAAGCGTTCAGGGACTGATTCCGGGCAGCTGTACGTAACCACGCTTCAAGATGGTCTATATCATTAAACTGCTGGTTATGCTGCCAAAGCTTTAGAAAAACCTCCTGGGTAATTTCTTCAGCCAGTACGGCAGACTTTAAAATGCTTAGCGTTACGGTATAAATCTTCTTGTTAAACTTCTGGTAAACAAATTTAAAAGCAGCAGCATCCCCGGCAGCCAGCTTGCCGGGCAATTCTACTTCATCAAAAAGAGGTTTAATAGCCATATCCCTATTTTTTCATCGCTATAAATTTGAGTATTATCAACAATAATACTCAAATTTTCGAAAATAAGGCTTTAATTCCCCGCAATATATCAGAATACAAAAAAATGAAACGCTTATTCAGTCCACTAAACCATCTACCCCTACTTTTTATGTAAAAAGGGCAGCAGAGAGAAACTAAAATTAACATAGGGAACATTGCTTAATTTATTGTTCAGGAAATACTCGCTGGAGCTTTCCCTGCGGTCAAAGGCCCTTGCTGAAAGTGGGGTTAATATCCCGCCGTTTATTCCAAAAATCATCTTTTTACCCACTCTGTATTCTACGCCTAACCCAGATTTTAGATCAATAGTGGTATAATTTGCATCCCTTGGGAGATTGGCCTGGTTCAATTCAAAGAAGGCAAGCGAACCCGATAAAGAAGTTCCTAAAGTAGCCCAGAAGCGATCTGAAAAAGCTCTTCTAAGCCCAAAACTGTTTGGCAGCGTTACATTCAACTCTATTTTATTTTGAAACTTATGCCAGTAGCTGAAAATTAAAAAAGCAGGAATTTTTAAGGAGGGATCTATATTAACCACTACACCTGCTGCATACCTTGTTGTGGCAGTTTGTTTTAAGGGAAATACTGCAGTACCCAAAAAGCTCAGCCTTTTTACCTCGGCCAGATCGTTGGTAACACCGGTAGCACTCGCCATATAATATACCGCACGACCAAAAAGTAAGTCTGCCCGTGTAAACGAAGCTGTTAATCCAAAAGTGCCTTTATTAAAATCAAAGTCTTCATTGCCCAGCGTAGGACTAAAGCTTTGAACATCGCTCACATTAATTTTTTGCTGAAAAAATGTTCCTGACACCGCCAATGAATTTTTTCCCCAGGAGGCAACCGGAAGGTTCAGGTTAACTGTGGTACGGATTGTACTGGATTTCCCTTTCATTAGCGGCTCACCCATTAATTTACTCTCAATATCTCCCCGGCTAATGAGGTCAGTAGAAACCGTAACCTGCCTTAAAACAGGGTTAAGTATGGCGGCATTGTCCAGGTAAATCCTACTCAAAGAATCTTTAGTATGCTTACTTAACTCCGGTTTGGTTTGTGCCAGGCCGCAGTTAACAACAAGAAAGAACATTGCAGAAAGAACTAAGGATTTTATCATTGAAGGGTTATTTAACGTAAGATATTTCATTTATTTTTTAAATTTTAGCAGCAACCTTTCTATAATCAGGTACATTGCCGGCACCACAAATAGGGTAAGAATCATTGAACTGGTTAAACCACCAATAATTACCCAGGCCATGCCATTTTTAATTTCGGCTCCGGCACCACTGGCCAAAGCGATAGGCAGCATGCCAAGAATCATAGCCAGTGTAGTCATCAGGATTGGCCTTAACCTTTCCTTACCCGCTTCAACCAACGCTTCTTCCACAGATTTGCCTTCACTTTTTAGCTGATTGGTAAAATCGACAATCAGGATGGCATTTTTTGAAACCAGTCCCAGCAGCATAATTACCCCGATAATGGAAAATACATTGAGCGTGCCCATAGTAAGGGCAAGCGCTAATAGCGCACCAACTAACGCCACCGGAATGGAAAACAAAACTACAAAAGGGTAAACGGCATTTTCATACAAAGCCACCATAATGAGGTATACCAGCACAATGGCAATGAGCAGTGCCGTACCAAGGCTACCAAAGGCATCTGCCTGGTTTTTGGCATCACCAAGGTATTCTACAGTTACACCTTCGGGCAATTTAATTTGCGCAACTTTTGCTTTAATGTCTTCTACAACGGTTCCAGAAGGACGGCCAGACACATTAGATTCTACAGTGATGGAATTTAGGCGACTGTTGCGCTGTAACACACTTTCTCCCAAGCCCTCTTTTACCTGCGCAAACTGGCTCAATACAAAAGTTTGTCCGTCGGTGCTAGAAAAAGAAAGATTTTTAACATTGCTGATGTCAGACCGGTCATAGCTGTCCAGGCTAATCAGGATGTCATATTCATTTCCAGATTGCTTAAATTTACTATTATCGTCGCCCCGGAACGCATTTTGAAGTGCTGCACCAACCTGACTAGCATCAATACCCAGCATAGTCATCTTTTCTCTATCCAGGTTTACCTCTATCTGCTGCTTCTGGTCTTTTACAGAAAGCTCAACAAAACGTGTACCGGCGACCGTAGCAACCGCTTTTTTATATTGCTCTGCTACACTCCGGATTGCCTTTAGGTCTATCCCTTTAATGGCAATTTGAATAGGTGCCTGGCCCGCACCTGCAACCGATGTTGCCGCTGCAGTAACCTTTACACCAGACAACACTGAAGTTAGTTTTTTCTGCATCCGCTCGCCAAATTCTTCAGGTGAGATATCCCTGTCCTTTTTGTCGGTTAGCGTAATGGTAATTTCGGCCAGGTTACTGTTGTTGGCAGTACCCGCAACGCTGCCGGCAACAAAGCCCACACTAGAAAATACTTTGGTTACTTCGGGCGCTTTCATAATGAGTTTTTCTGCTTCCTGGGTAATCATATTGGTTTGATAAATGGAAGCCGAGGGGGCAAGTTCAAGGTTGATTAGCAACTCGCCCTGGTCTTGCGCAGGCATAAAGGCCCCGCCAATAAAACCAAAAGGAATGAGCGCTATGGCCCCAAAAATCAATAAGATCACCCCTGATAAAAGCCATCTTTTTTTCTTCAGTACTACCTCAAGCATATTGGCATAATCGGCTTTCAGCACATCTATAAAATGCTCAAAGCCCAGGTTCATCCGGCCCCAAAGTGTATTTGGGTTCATTTCCTCTATTTTACCAAACCTGCTGGCCAGCATAGGGGTAACTGTAAAAGAAACAAACAAACTCATTAGGGTAGAAAATACCACCACTAATGAAAATTCCTGCAGCAATGAACCTATAGTACCACCGGCAAAAGCCAGCGGAAGAAAAACCACAACATCTACAAGTGTAATGGCCAATGCCGTAAAACCAATTTCACTTCTTCCATCCAATGCAGCCTTTTCTTTGTTGGAACCCATTTCCAGATGCCTGTATATATTTTCCAACACTACAATAGAATCATCTACCAGGATCCCTACTACCAGCGACATGGCCATAAGCGTCATCAGGTTTAAAGAAAAACCAAGGAAATACATGATGATAAAAGTGGGTATAATGGATGATGGCAGCGCGACAAGCACAAACATGGAACTTCTAAAGCTGTGCAAAAAGGCCAGCATTACAATCCCTACAATAATTACAGCCAGTCCCAAATCTTCTACCACCGCATCTGCCGACTTTAATGTATAAATACTCTGATCTGACGAGATGTTAAAACTGAGCGCTTCATTTTTATAGAGCATCTGCATTTCCTCAAACTTGGCCTTTACCAGTTCACTCACATCCACCGCATTGGCATCGGTTTGTTTAATGATCTGAACGCCAATAGAAGGAATACCATTGATGTGGTTAATGGCCGTGGACTTAGCGGTGGCGTCAATGACCTCGGCAATATCTTTCAGATAAATGCTGCCCGCCTTTGGTCTGCTTAGTACAATCAGGTTTTTAATCTGATCTATAGAGGTTACGTTGGCATCAAACCTGATGGATAATTGCTGGCTCCTGGTTTCTATACTACCCGCTGGAAAAGACTGGTTGGCATTGTTCAGTACATCAGTTACCTGGCGGATGCTCATTCCGTAGGCTTTAAGTTTTTGCTGATCGATATTCACCTGGATTTGACGCTCGTCGCCACCAATAATATTTACCTGCCCTACCCCCGCAACATTTTGCAAAACCGGCAAAAGTTGCTGGTCCACAAAATCATAAAGTTCTTTAGGAGATTTTTTAGAGGTTACCCCTGCTTTGATTACCGGAGCCTCTTCCAGGTTTACCTTATTTACAAGGGGCTTATCTATACCATCAGGAAGTTCATTTTGCGCCTGATCTGCTTTCCGCTGGATGTCGCGTTCTGCTTTGTCTACATCTGTCCCGCTCTTTAGCTGGATCGTGATCTGCGAGATACCTTCCTGAGAAGTAGAATTGATTTTATCCAGGCCTTCTATAGAAGAAAAAGCATCTTCCAGTTTCCTGGTTACCGAAGTTTCTACCTCCGCAGCCGCAGCACCCGGGTATACAGTACTTACAGAAACCGTAGAAATTTCCAGTTTTGGCAGCAGGTTGTAGTTGAGCTTGAAATAGGACTGGATGCCGAAAATAAACAGCACTGTAAAAACTACGATGATTAATAAAGGCCGCTTTACGGCAATTTCTGTGATTGACATTGCTGCTTATTTTATTTTGAAATGCTTACCGGGGTTCCGTCCTTCAGGTTAATCTGTCCGGAGGTGACCACTACCTCGCCCTTTTTTATTCCACTAATCACCTGGATCAGGCCTTTCAGTTCTATCCCGGTTTTGATTGGCTTTTGATGTACCACGTTATTTTCAACCACATATACCGCAGCATCTTTTATGCTTTCTGTCAAGGCCTCACGGGGGATCAGCAAAATTTGCTGCGAAGTTTTACGGGAAAAATCAGCATACACAAAGGTACCAGAGCGCAATAAAGCGCCTTCTTTGTTTTGTGCCATGATTTCTACTTTGTAATTGTAGGTTTCATCGGCCTGCGGACTAATAAAACTTACCTTGCCTTGAAACTCCCTGCCTGGGTAAACATCGGTAGTTATTTTAACAGTCTGGCCTTGCTTTACCTGATAAACTTCAGTTTCGGTAAGGTTAAGCTGAACTTTGGCTTGTGACAGGTTAACAATGGTTGCAAGATCTGCCGCTGCATTTACAAAGACGCCCTGTTCTACGGGCTTTAATGAAATTGTACCGCTTGTAGGTGCCTTTATTGTAGCATCTTCAATCTGTTTTTTAATCTGGCTTACCTGATTTGCAGCATCAAGGTAATTTTGGCGCACTTCATTTACTTTTTCTTGTGTAGCGGCCTGGCCCTGCAAAAGTTCCGTGTAGGTATCCAGATCTCGTTTCAGCTTTCCAGCATTGCTTTGCGCTTTTTGAAGGTCTAGCTGCAGCAGGCGTGTGTCTATAACAGCCAGCACCTGCCCCTCATACACCTCATCGCCCAGGTTAAACCGCAACTGTAAAATTGTCCCGCTTACCGGAGCAAGAACCTTAGCTTCTTTAAATGGTGCAAGACTCCCGGTTTTTACCATGTTAATGTCCAATGTCTGCTCTTGCGCAGCGGCAGCCTTTACCGGAATGCGCAAAACCGTATCTGCAGTGGGCGCATTTTTCTTATTGAGTACAGATTTATTTGCGGCCAGTTTAAAAACAATTAAAGCAATGACCAGTGCAATAATTAATCCTATGATGTATTTACGCTTCATGATTACAGTGATGTATAAAAAGTATGGAGGCTACCACCGGCTTTTTCAAGATCCAGTCTGGCCTGGTAAAAGTTATAGAGTGAATTGAGGTAAGTATTTTGAGCATCTTTAACCGCATTTTGCGCGTTAATCCATTCTGTGAGGTCGGTTACCCCTTTCCTAAACTGAAGATCGGTGGTACGGAATACAGATTCTGCCAGTTCAATGTTGCGTTTATCATCTTCAATGCCGCTTTGCGCTTTGATGAGTTTAGTTTTTGCATTCTCATACTCCAGTTCAAATTTCCCTTCGTCAAGTTTCAGGTTTTCTGCTGCGTTTAGGCTTTTATATTTTGCCTGGCTGTACTGGGCATTTCTTTTAAAGAAGTCGAAAACCGGGATGCTTAATTTTAATCCTACTGCTGCAAAAGGACTGAGCTCTTTAAAAGCGGGGGCAAGTGTACTGCCAAAGCCAACGGCCCCATATCGCGCATAACCTGTCAATTTTGGCAAAGCACCCGCACGAATGCGTTTCTGATCTACCTCCAGTAACTTTAGGTTGACTTCTGAAAGCTGGTAATCTGTACGGTTTAGTGCAGAAAAGTTAAACCGGAAAGAATTAAAGGCGGGTAAGGTTTTTACTTCCCGTTGGGACACACTATCAACAGGCAATGCGGATGCTATAGGATAACCCATTTCATATTTGAGCTGATTTTCGGAAAGGGTAAGGTTACTTTCTGCTACTTTAATCTGCGATTGGGCATTATTGTAATCAACAGTAACCTTATCCAGGTCTTTTTTCAGCACAACTCCTTTTGCCACCTGTAAGGCAAAAATTTCCATCTGCTTGCTATAGGTAGCTATGTTGCCATTCAGCAACCTCAATTGCTCTCTGTATACATAAATTTGGTAGTACGCATTACTGATGTTGTAAATGATGTTCTCCTGATTTTGCTTGACATTGAGTTGTGCCTGCTCCTTACTATACCGGTTTGCTTTGAGTCCGTTTAAGAGCGACTGGTCATAGATGGTTTGGTCCAGCTGCGCAGTTCCATTGGTATTAAATTTCTGGGTAAAGGCTATCCTGGTATCAGTGGGACCAAAAACACCTGCCGGAATTACAGATTCCTGCACTTTCAGGTTGTCGTCTAAACTTGCATTGAGGCTAAGTTTTGGCAAGTACTCAGCCAGCGCCTCTTTGGCTTTTGCATCTGCCGCTTTTCTTTCATTTTCATATACCGCATTACTGCGGTTATTTTTAAGCCCATAATCAATGCATTGTTTTAAACTCCATGCTTGTTGCGCAAGCAGCTGGAAGGGGAAAAAACACACCAAGGCAAATGCTATTATATTCTTATTCATTGTCTTGCTTTAAAGCAAAACTAGCCCCCTTGGCTTTAGGCCTTAGAATTTAATAGATGAAATGGACAAATTGAGGAATGAAACGGACAATTACTGCTCAATCCATTTTAAGAAAGGCTGCACCTTGATTTTACTGATGATGATTTTTTCTGGTGCTTCGCTTTTGGTGATGATAAAAAGTTTGCGGTTAAAGTAGTGTTCTATATTTTTAATGAAGTCGCGGTTGACCATAAATTTTCTGTTGGCCCTAAAAAACTGGGCGGGGTTTAACATGGTTTCCAATTGTTCTATGGTGTATGGAACGGGGTAACTTTTATCATTTGAAGTGTAGATGTATACCAGACCGTTTGACGCATAGATAAACTGCAAATCAAGCACCCTTACAGGTATGATCTTTTCGCTGTGGTACACAAGGATATTTTGCTTATAAGCACTGTCCATCTGCACCAATACTTTATTGAGGTTGCTACCGTGGTTGCTTTTGCTAACCAGGTGTTCTTTAAAACGCAGGTATTTTTCAAGGCTTTTCTGTAGCTGGTCTTCTTCAATAGGCTTTAGCAGGTAATCAATGCTGTTAGATTCAAATGCCTTAATGGCGTATTCATCAAATGCGGTACAAAAAATTACCGGTGCATCCGTGTGGACTTCCCTAAAAATTTCAAAACTTAAGCCATCACCAAGTTGAATATCTGAAAATATAAGTTCCGGAACCGGATTTTCTTTTAACCAGGAAATTGCCGTAGCTACAGAACTTAACACGGCCACAACCCGCAGCTCGCTATCCAGTTCTTGTAGCATGTTTTTGAGCTCCTTTGCTGTTTTTACTTCATCTTCAATAATAATTACTCTCATTTTTCTATTAAAGGTAAGGTGACTGAAAATTTACCCGCATCATTTAAAATATGGATCTGTTCATTGGCCAGCAATTTATAACGTTCTATAATATTTTTTAAACCTGTGCCTGTACCTTCTTCGAGGATTTTTTTCGGCTGAAAGTTATTTTCTACAATTAAAGCCGGCGCATCATCAGTAGTTATCGAGATATTCAATGGATGTTCCAGCGAGATCATGTTGTGCTTAATGGCATTTTCAATTAGCAATTGCAGGGACAACGGAGGGATCATCAGTTTAAGGTGCTTTTCCTGAACGGTGATGTTTACCTGCAATGAGTCTTCAAAGCGCTCATTCATAATGTACAGATAAGA